>NZ_JBFUHJ010000199.1:0-9360 GCF_056402455.1 Paenibacillus sp. P4_A7
GTCCACCAAAGCTAGAATATTCAGTAAGATATCATTGCTCTCTAAGCTTTCCTCTATAGAAATGGATAAAAACTTAGTAGCTTCAACGATAAAATTTGATTTACTTAATGATGACTGTGCTGACAAAAGCTCCTTTGCATATTCTGATATTTTTCTACTTCTTGCAATTACTTTTAAACGATCCTCCGGAACTAGCCCCTTTGTATCTTTTCTGACCGCTTCAATTTCTTCATTGTTGATAGGAATTTGGATATTTGAATCATTCTTAATTTCAAGCTCAGTCTGATACCATCTGATTAAGGTGGTTACATCACTCATATTGAGTACGTTCTTTTTATCTACCGCAATATAACAAAGTCCTGCTTTATCAGGTAAATAACGGTAGCTGGTTGCACGGTATTCGACCCTTCCATCTAACGCAGGACAGAGAAAACTCTCCAGTTGTTGCTTCAATTTACTCCAGGACATGTATCCTCCTTAGTTATGCAGCCTATTTAAATGGTCTGTTTGGATATCGATCCAAAATATTCTAAAACGACCTCACGGAATTCCAGAGCAGCCTGCGAAATGTACCGACTCCTGTGCCATAATAAAGCTATCTCCCGTACCAATTCGTGATTCTCTATTTGGAGATAATTGATATGTTCCCGTGAAAACCTTGCCGTGCTTGGTATGAAGGCTATGCCAATTTCTGCTTCAACCAGAGAGCTTAGCCTTGCAGGTTCATCTCCCTCATACACATATTTAGGTGCAAATCCGGCCGAATTGCAAATAGAGTCCACTAGATCGCGAGTACCGTAGCCTCTCTTTACACCAACAAACCATTCATCCCTTAGTTCTGACAAAGATACGCTTTTTCGATCTGCCAGCCGATGCCCCTTTGAAACAGCCACAAGGATCGGGTCGACGAACACAATTTGACATTCAATGTCATCCCCTTGTAACGGTGGTGAGGACAAGCAGTAATCGACTTCTCCTCTATGAAGAAGCGTAACCATTTCCTTTGTGGTTAGCATCTGCACATGAAATTGGATATCAGGCCGCTTTTTCCGAAACTCTCGAAGAATATTTGGTAACGTGCTTGCGGTTGTCACCGCCAACTCGAGTGTGCCATGTTCGGGGTTGGACAAATCGCTAATCTCCTGCTTCCCCTGTTCCAATTCAAACAAAGCCTTTTCTGCACGGCGAAGGAATCTGCTACCGAACTCATTCAATCGTAGCTTTCTCCCTTTTCGATCGAATAGAGGGACCCCTAAATCCTCCTCCAAGCGCCCAATCGTTTTGCTTAGTGACGATTGAGTAACGTGTAGACTTCGTGCAGCTTCTGTCATATGTTCCAAACGCGCTACCGCGAGAAAATATTGCAGTTGAAGAAGTTCCATTTCGCACCCTCCATTCATTCCTTCAAGTCAATGAAATCATAACATAAAATGCGTTGGAATAAATAAACGATCTCAAGTACGATGACATTAATACACTTTGGGGGGACCAAAAATGAATGTTCGCAGCAGGTGGTTAATGATTTCAGTTGGTCTAGGGATACTTTTGAACCCATTAAATTCTTCAATGGTTTCTGTTGCTATTCCAAATCTGCAAAATGTGTTCCAACTTAACTTCACTGGTGTTTCCTGGATTATTTTTTCATTCTACATTGCAAGTAGCATCGCCCAACCCGTCATGGGAAAGGCCAGTGATTTATTCGGTCGAAGGAGGATATTTCTAACCGGGCTTGTTGTAGCCTTCATTACATCATTATTAGCTCCATTATCTCCAAACTTCGGGTGGCTTATCGTGTTCCGCATTGTGCAAGCCATCGGAACAAGCATGATGGTTGCGGTTGGAATGGCCCTTGTGCGAATTCATATTACGGAGAATAGAGCTGCTGCGCTGTCTGTTTTGTCCATATTCCTATCCGGAGCAGCAGCAATTGGCCCCTTTTTTGGCGGGGTCGTCATTCACTGGTGGGGCTGGCCTGCTATCTTTTTCGTCAATATTCCATTCGTGGTGGTGAGTTTTCTATTATCTTGGTGGAATATTCCTAAGGACGAACCGTCAACATCCGTTCAGCGCAACATGTCCTTTCGAAAATGGTTTGATATGATTGATGCGTTAGGGATCCTGCTTTTCACTGTGGGGCTGGTTGCCCTGCTCCTTGGATTACTCTCAACCAAATCATCTGGGCATATCTCATTAGTAAATATCATTGCCTTGCTGATAGGCCTCGCTATGCTGGGGGCATTCGTACGACATGAGTTAAAAGCGACATCACCCTTTATTCCTTTGCGAACATTCGCCAAATATCCTGCGATGATTTGGGTTAATGTCGAATTCATGCTCGTTAACGTACTTTATTACTCAATCTTTTTCGGGCTTCCGTCTTACTTACAATTGGTACGTCATGTCAGTGAGTTTCAAACAGGGATTCTTATGCTAAGCTTAGGCTTGTGTTCACTAGTTACTTCTCCAATAGCAGGACGATGGATCGATAAATCAGGACCAAGGCCGGCATTGCTGGTGTCTGCAATTATGATGACATTTGGGTCGGTGTGGCTCGTGACATTAAATCAAACTTCACCAGTTATCAGCGTGTGTTTCGCTTTGGCTGCATTCGGTATTAGCAACGGGTTGAACAACGTAGGTATGCAAGCAGCCTTATTCCAAAGTTCTCCGAAAGAAATAATCGGTGTAGCATCCGGATTATTTAATACTTCAAGATATCTGGGAACCATCCTCTCTTCCTTGTTGATTGGTATCGTCATAGGAGGTAAGTTCAGTTTCGAGGGATTTCAAGTTCTTGGGATTATTCTCACGGTAATTGCATTGTCTTTGGTAATCATGAGTTGGCGGCGCCGGGAATCAGGGCAATTGCAAGAGTCAAATTTATAACAAGTTTCTAGATCAAAAAAAAATTAGCCGCTATCATGAAATAATCCATGATCGCGGCTTCTATTCAAACGTTCTAAGACGCTATCAAACTAATTTTTTGGTGAGCTTCCATATCAAATTCATAGATATATGAGCCATTCTGAATGGTATATGGAATCGAATCATGATTCTCTACATGCATGCGATTATTCGAACGTATCCGGCATTTACCTCCACGATCGGCCCACACTGAAGCTTCTAATAACTTGCCATACTTCCATTTCATATTCACTGTAAAACCTGCGCGAAGCCCCGTAACTTCACCTTCTGACCACTCCGGCGGCAGCGCTGGAAGTAAATGAAGTTCGTCAACGTGACTTTGCAGGAGTATCTCCGCCATGGCAGCGGCCGCTCCAAAATTCCCATCAATTTGAAAGATTGATCGTGAATAATCAATTCTAGTGTCAACCATATAGGGATGTCCGTCGAAAAGGTTTGGGAAAGTCGATGTGCGGAGCAACGATAACCAGCTTTTGTGAGCTTGTTCACCATCACGCAATCTTGCCCATAATGCCATACTCCATGCACAACTCCAACCCGTATGTCCTCCTCCATTTGTCAGACGATACTCTAATGATTTTCGGCACGCCTTGGCAAGCTCTTCATCTCGATCGAAACGTATAAGATCTCCAGGGTATAAACCATACAGATGAGACAAATGCCGATGACCAGGCTCCCATTCTTCGTAATCAAATGACCATTCCTGCAGACGCCCTCCCCTGCCGATTTGCAAAGGGTGCAGTTTGGACAAAGCGTCAAGCAGTTCCATTCTCCATTCAACATCCTGGTCCAGCGTTTCCGACGCTGCTATGCAATTCGTAAATAATTCTCGAATTAACAGTAAATCCATCGTTGAGGCTTTCGTCACAGCACAAGGCTCGCCTTCAACCGTTATAAATTTATTTTCGGGGGAAGTGGATGGATTCGTAATGAGATAACCGGATTCCTCATCCGGAATTAACCAATCCTGAAAAAAGTGTGCGGCTTCCTTCATGATGGGATAAGCCTCTTTTTCCAAATACACCCTATCTTTATTAAAGGAATAATGCTCCCAAAGATGGCTGCAAAACCAAGCTCCTGCCATTGGCCACAACGCCCATACAGCCTGACCGCGTGCTGGAGAAGTGTCCAACCATAAATCCACATTATGGTGAGCCGCCCATCCTCTGCAATTATAATGTATGAGGGCTGTTCGTTTCCCTTTTTTGGACAAGCGTCCTACCCAAGAAAGCAATGGCTTGTGACATTCGCTTAAATTCCCGGTTTCTGCAAGCCAATAATTCATTTGTATATTAATATTCGTAGTCCAATTGCTGCCCCAAGGTGCTCTAATTTCCTTGCTCCAAATCCCTTGCAAGTTGGCTGGCTGTGAACCCTCTCTCGAGCTGGAGATTAGCAGATAACGCGCATAATGAAAATAAAGCGCCGCCAAGTCATCGTCCACTGCGCCATTATTAACGGCTTCGATTCTTAGATTGGTTGGAAGAAGTGATGTATTCGACTGTTTAAGCTGCAGCTCAACACGGCCAGACAACTCTTCAAAATCGGAAATATGCTGCTTTTTCAGCGTCGCGAACGAAACAGCACTTCCCTCGTTTAAGCGGAGTTGGCAAGTTCGTACTAAATCTAGTTCGGGATCACAGCAATTCAACTCAGACTCCAAGAAATCGGTAGCCGCCGACAAAAGGAACGTAACAGAATCCGCATTTGCGATCTCCATTTGCCCTGTATCGCTAAAGCAAATACTTCCGCTATTACATATCACCCGTAAGCAGGTAACGAACCGCAAACCTTTATCCTTCTCATAAAGGACGGGATTTGGATGATCCTCCACATAATTAGGCTCTACATGACTTGGACAAGTTCCCTGCAAAATAATATCGGTCGATAGGCCATCTTTTCCTTGAACAACGTGCTGCAACAGACTCTCTAGCTTAACCGACAAAGAAAGCTTGCTAGAATGGGAGCTGGTATAACTAAGCACTAACAGATTGTGCGGAGCACTTACAAAGGCTTCACGTGAATAAGTGACTCCCTCATAGCTAAACGCAATGGACGCAATCCCTGTCTTTAGGTTTAATTCCCGTTTATAGTRCTCAACGGTACCTAATTCATGCTGCCGGATATGAAGGGTGCCAAGTGGAAGATAGGATTCATTCCATGTACCCAGCATATGGCGTTCCACTAGTTCTTCAGCCTCTTTATAGAGGCCTAGCGTGACGGCCTCTCTAACGCGGGAAAGATGCTTAATGGCATCATAATTATTCGTATCCCTAGAGAAGCCAGACCATAACGTATCTTCATTGAGTTGTATGGTTTCAGATTCTACTCCTCCGAAAACCATTCCTCCGAGTTTACCGTTGCCAATAGGCAATGCTTCTTCCCAGCTAGCAGCTGGTTGCTGATACCACAGCCTACTGCTCGAATCAATCGTTCGATTTGTCATCTTAAGTCATCCCCATAGTCCGACATCCTAGTTAACCTTTGACGGCACCCGTTGTCATACCCGAAATAATATACTTTTGACCAATAAGATAAATGGCCAGCACAGGAATTAATGCAATCGTGACATAAGCACAAACAAGTCCATAATTATAGGTGTACAGTTGCTGGAAGTTGAACACGCCCATCGGCATCGTCCACATGGATGTCTTCGGTACAAGGAATAAAACATTGCCGAAATCATTCCAAATCGCTGTGAATGTCAGTACGATATTTGTTGACACAACAGGCAGCAGCAGAGGAAAAATAACTTGAAAAAACATACGTAGCGGACCACAGCCATCTACAACCGAAGCCTCATCCATTTCTCGTGGTATCCCTTGGGTAAAGCTATAATAGATCAAAATCGAGAAAGGAATTTGCCCTGCCAAATCAACCATTATTAAGCCTGAGAAATCGTTGCCCATGTTTAATAATTGCAGCAGCTTAATAGCTGGTATGAATGAAAAAGGCGCAATCATACCCGCCAGCAAAAACTTATAAGTGAAGCTAGTAAAAGCGTTGCGGTTTCTTTGAATAATAAAAGCTGAGTAAGAGCATAAAAGAACGGTTAATAGGGTTACAACAGTCGAAATAAACATACCGTTGGAAAATCCCCGCCAAATCTGGCCTTGATTAAATGCTGTTGCATAGTTCTCTAGCATATAAGTTGTTGGCAGGCTTAAATCCATAATCTTTGATTCATTCTCATCCTTAATTGAGGTCAAGAAGATGAGGATAAAGGGCACAATGTATATGGCCAAAATGACAAGTGCAGCAGCATACGTTAGTATCTTGCTTAGTTTAGAGGAAGTACTCATGTTTCCGACTCCCTCCTATTTGTGAAATAACTAATGACCAAAGCCACCACAGTAATAATGATAAACTGAATGACGCTAATAGCTGCTGGATATCCGATAGAGCCTGATGACATCGATTTGACCAAGAAGGTAGTCATAACTTCCGTCGCATGGCCCGGACCGCCTCGTGTCATCGCGTAAATAATGTCAAACGCTTTAAGCCCCGAAATGATGCACAATAAGAAACTAAGATTTATCGTGCTTTTGATGAAAGGCATTGTAATATGAAGAAATTTAACAATAGGTCCGGCACCGTCGATCTCAGAGCATTCTATCAAATCTTTGGGTACTGATTGCAATGCTGCTAGTATCAGAAGCATAGACCAGCCGACCCCAACCCACACATCAACAGCAATGACAGAATAGATGGCAAGCGTAAAGCTGCCCAGCCAATCGTTTGCTAGAAAATCAAGCCCTACCTTGTTTAAAAAGGTATTAAGAAATCCATCATAGCTAAGAATATAGTTAAAAATAATAGCAACCATAATCGTTCCAAACATAATAGGCACATAAACCAATGCGCGAAGAAAATGATTCCCTCTAAATTTTCTATTCAGAAGAAGCGCTATCAAAAGGCCAATAACTGTTTTACCAAGCGCATCGATGATTGCAAATTTAAACTGATTCCATACGCTAACGAAAAAAGTATCCCCATCACTGAATAGCAGCTTATAATTTTCGAGTCCTACAAAATGAATACCCGAAGATTTAATACTTGCATCGGTTAAAGAATACAAGAGTCCTAGAACGGCAGGTGATACATAAAATATAGTAAAAATAATAAGAATCGGAATTAAATAAATAACGGGATAATTTTTTTTCTTAAATGATTGATACATATGGCTATCCTCCCTCTATCCTTGGTGGGAACTAAACCTGCCGCAATTGCGACAGGTTTAGTTCATTCTCTGTTTTGGGTAAGAGATTCTAGTATTTCATTAGAATCCAGGGATTTTGGCTATTTTAGCGTTTTTCAAATACATATCGCCATGCTTTTTTGCGAATTCTTCTGCAGTGATTCTACCTGCAAGAAGTTCTGTATATGCAGCGACCATGTCGTCATACGGAAGAGGTATCACATAAGCATCGTCACCATGCTTCGAAATTTTCCCGCTACTTACAATCGATTGAATTTCTTTCAACGCACCCGGCATTTTGTCAGATACATCGATATCTTTAAATGCGCTTACACCAGGGGAAATCTCTAAATAAGATTGCGCTTGCTCTTTATCTGATAAAAATCTCAGTAGATCTTTAGCTTCTTCTGCATGCTTGCTGTTCTTGGCAATAAACACTTGCGTCGCACCCGTTAATGCGATCGACTGCGTTCCATCTTCATTCGGGAGAGGGAAGAAGCCAATATCCGTATCTGCTTTCATTTTATAAAGCTCAGGTACGACAAAGTTTCCTTGAATAATAATTGCTGCTTGGCCATCAACCAATGCCCGCTGTTGTTTCTCGTAAGTTGCTGTTAGCAAATCCTTATTGAAATAACCTAGTTTAGCCCATTCTTCCACTTGTTTGTATTGATGTACAAACGAAGGAATGTCCTTCCATTGAATCTCGTTTTTGTTCAACTTATCCCAAACAGTAGGATCAGTTCCGCCTACGATACCATTCACGGCATTGCGATGCTGCAGCATAGTCCATCCGTCTTTTGCTGCAAAATAGATAGGAACCGTTCCACTCGCTTTGATTGATCCAAGAACCTTATTAAACTCTTCTGTCGTTTTCGGTATAGATAACCCTAAATCCGCAAATACCTTTTTGTTATAAAATGCTCCCCATGAACCTAAAGCCATCGGAGAAGGGAAGGCATAAATTTTACCATCTGTATACTTCATCGATTGAAGTGCAATGTCATTCAAACGAGATTCGAATGCCTCTCCACTAATCTCTAGCAGTTGATTTGGAACATCATATTTTTGGTAAGCACCGAAGAATATATCAATATCCCCGCCACCGGAAAGCTTCGCCTTAACAAGGTTGTCATATTGATCATCTTGAATCGCTTGAATGTCAACTTTATTACCTGTTTTCACTTCCCATTTACCGATAAGCTCTTTAATTCCCCCATAATTCAACTGGCTTGCTGCTGCAATATAACTGACTGTTACTGGATCCTTTTTCACTTCTGGCTCTACTGGCTTTTCGGTCTCAGTGACCTTATTAGTCTCTGCATTTTTTTCGGATGGAGCATTTCCCGAATTAGAAGAATTTGATCCACAAGCTGCCAACACTAGAATAAGTATTCCTACTAATAAAATGGCTAATGCTTTTTTTTGAAGCAACTTCATACGTTGACCCTCCCTTTTTTTCGATCTCGATATCCAAAGCCTCGAAACCGTTAAACTAAATGTAATCGCATTCAATTATTTAAGAAATGTAGAAATCTGACTATCTCGTTTATACTTTTTTGATCTTTTTTGATTATACGGACTGTGTTATACTTTTCATCATTCCATCTTTCAGGAGAAAAATTATGTTTAGTAAACTTGGATTTCAAAATAAACTTCTTATTACCATCATGATTATTTTTTTCTTAATCCTGCTCTTATCCACTTTTTACTTGTACGCCTATATGAAATCGATGCTTGTTCAAACCGAACTGGCAGGTCTTGTCCCTACTACACAGAAGGTTTCAGATCAAGTCGATACTCTGTACAAACAGCTTGACTACGCGGCACTCGGATTTACGAATAACCAAGATAATCTGGATGTAATGGTTGAACTAAGCAATTCTTCAAACACAAATTATCTTGATAATTTGGTTTCCCAAAATAAGCTCTCCCACAATTTAAATGCGATTTACAATGTAGTCAGCGATCTATATAAGGTTGTTATTTTTGTTCCAGATAAAAATATCTTCTTCCCTTATTTCAGAACTGAAAATCTAGTTAAAGATATTCCTTCCCCTTATATAAATTCAAGTTCGATTGGCGAGCTCTTTAAAAAAGACAAACTATTTTCAGTGATTCCTCCTCATCCTGACTTTTGGTCAACAGAACCCGAGTCCGTTATTTCTGTTGTAAGAAAATTCAGCACGCCTTATTTCACGGATTTCGGAATGCTAGAAATTCAATTGCCATATAAG
>NZ_JBFUHJ010000200.1:0-9316 GCF_056402455.1 Paenibacillus sp. P4_A7
CTTTTATAGCCTAACTTTTCATACAAATAGCAATTTCCTTGCTCTTGTAATATAGTATCAAGCTCCCACTTTCTTGCATCGTTGTATATCTGTTCAATGATTGTAAAGACCTTTTGGGCAATTCCTTGTCCTTGATGTTCTGGCAGTATAAAAACTGGGCTGACACGATACGTTTTATTTTCCTTTTTTACTATTCTAATAGCACCAACAGCAACATCTGAATTTTTAATGATGTAATAATCAGTATAGGGTTCATTGATTCGAATAATTACTCGCTCAACTGATTCATTGGCTGGGCTTGTTTCATAATCCTGATATTTTTCCAATAAGGGCATAAAAGCTTTGACTTGCATTTCATGAATTGCTGCTGCTTCCTTTAATTCTGATTTACACAAGGAAATCGCCATAATGTTTATACCTCCATATATGCAGCCTTTGATTGATGAATCCGATGTTTCGAGTAGTTAGTTTTACGATACCATATTCTGTTATTTGGATCTATGCCGTTATGGATTGAATGTCAAGGAGCCTTAAGTGGGAAAAGTGTCTTTTAGAAAACCGTTCTGCTCGAATAATGAGGTGTATAGACCGTCAAACGAGTTAGCGGTTAAAGCAAACGACAAGCAGAGAATTGAATCCGACTCTGTATCAGCTATTATTTGCTTAACTCAGATAGTTTCAATATCCATTTAGATTCAAAATTTGAAATTAAGTGTTGGGGTAATAGAATAAACGCCGATTTAGTGTCAAGGAATGAACTTAATTGATGGGTTAGCTCGAACTGTGTCCTCTTTTAAGTAAACTAGCTCAAATTCTGAAACTAAATGGTCTATATTTTCATGTTGGAGGTCATTAATTTCACATTTTGAAACTAATGCAACATCGCCCTCAAGACGCCAGAGTAACAGGTACTTCTATAAAGAAATATATAGATAAATAGAGGGATAAGGTTGACTAAAATGAATACAGTTTATTCTTCATTTGTCGTAGTTGAATGATTTAATGCAATCAAATGCACATCAAAAAACGCTCAATTTGTCTTAGACTGTATTTCATCCAAGCTAATCGTCCGTTCTGCATAAAAAGAGTTGAAAGCTACCCGTTTGATTGGAACTTTTCCATTCAAACTCATAGAAGCATGGTAATATGAGGTGTTTGATTGGATAATATCCATTCTAAAACAATAATCAAATAATCCATTACGTTCGTTTAAATAACTAATTGAAATAATTCGTTGAAATAAGTCGTTGAAATAGAACGAAGTTAACTAATGGATGTTCTTGTGCAACTTAAACACCCATTTTTACCTTTATATGGTTCAATATCCTTTTTGTCGAAACAAGCAGGAATTTGAGTGTGGGACTCGAATTGTAAGTATACTCGTATTTTTTGAATTTTTTATGATAATGACCGCAACTTTTCGTTCTCGGGTCGGTACAATGTATCAAGCAGGCCCGGGAATAATCCACAGGTGGAGGAGGCTCGCCTGTCATGACTGATTCCCAATTAATACGTGAAATTAAGGATGGCAATGTCGAGCTGTATTCTGAGCTTATGGGACGCTACCAACGAAAGATTTTAGCTTTTATCTATCACATGTTGAAGAGTGCGAAGTTGGAACTGCTTGCTGAGGATTTGTGCTCTGAATCTTTTTATAAAGCATACCGCAGCCTTCATTCGTTCCGCGAAATGGATGCTTCTTTTTCAACATGGTTATATACAATTGCGCGTAATACTGTGCTCAGTGAGCTTCGAAAACAAAAAACGACACATGTATCGATTGATGAGTCGGGTTTTGAGCCAATTGCAGCGCTGGATGCGGTGCCAGAGCAGCACGTATTGCGAAATGAACGAATGGCAATGGTTCGCGAAGCTATAAATAATTTGCCTGAGAAGCAACGCTCGGCACTTATTCTTCGAGAATATGATCAGCTCGACTATCAGGAGATTGCTAACATTTTAGGGCAAACGGTCAGTTCGGTAAAATCATTGCTTTTCCGAGCGAGAGCAAGCGTAAAGACGCAGCTGGAGCCTTATTTCGGACAATCGCCAATGATTGAAGAATTCGAAGGGATGAATACAAGATGAACTGCGACGATATACAAGACAGATTCGTTGAATATTGGGATTTAGATGAACTAGACAAGGACCGGCAAGCGATTGATCGTCACTTACTTGAGTGTGAGTGCTGCTCGGAACAATTTCGGATGTGGGAAGAAAGCGGAGATTTGATTCGTTTTCTTTCAGAGACTGATGAAATCATTGGTCCGACAGAACATGTCAATCGCACTGTCATGGAACGCATTTATGCAGAACAGTCATGGCTCATGCCAGTCCCTCAAAAAAACTATCATTTCTCTAAATCATTCCGTCGTAATTTTGCGCTTATCGTTGCTGCTTGTATGGCTATGTTTGCTTGTGCCTTCTTTGTTTTTATGTTTKATAATCAGGAGGCTCCTTCGCATGCTCAAATTGCTGAACTTAGCGGTTTAATGGATACTGCGAATGCGTCTGGTGTCGGCTTGGTCGTAAAAGCAGGCTTTTACACAGAAATCCCTGTTGCAAGTATAAGTGACCCCTTCGTCCTGAAATTAGTGCCTACTTTTCCTCAATATTATGTTGCTTTATCATTACTTGGTATAATAGTGACATTGCTTATATTAAATTGGATTTCTAGAACTAGAAGCTAACAATGCTACCTCGTATAGGCTCCCTTGGGAGCTTTTTGTTTTCATATGAAAGGAGATGAATATGCTTTGTTAATTGGATTAGTACGTCATGGGAATACGGATTGGAATGCAGAAGGAAAAATCCAAGGACAAACGGATATTCCTCTGAATGCTCTAGGTATTAGTCAAGCGATTGCGTTGGCTGAAAGACTGAGCGTTGAGGATAAAATCTGGGATGCAGTTGTTTCTAGTGATCTCAAACGCGCATACGCAACAGCTCAGCTTATAGCAGAGAGGCTTCATATTCCCTTGTTAGAGGGTGACAAGCGACTTAGAGAGCTGTACTTCGGTGAAGTGGAGGGAACTACTGTGGCTGAACGTCGCGAGAGATGGGGAGATGACTGGCGGTTGGCAGCAGTTGGAATTGAACCACAATCAGATGTACGTGCTCGGGGGCTAAGTGCTATCAATGAGTGGAGAAGCGAACATCCGGAACGTAATTTGCTTGTTGTGTCTCATGGCGGTTTTCTTGCTGGGCTGTTGTCTGAGCTGTGCTCAGAGCTAGAGGATCAGCATCTCTCAAATTTATCTTACTCAATAGTAGAGCTGATCGAGGGTAAGTGGCACCCGAAATTACATAATTGTACGATTCATTTGAACAACCAGGTGTAAACATCTGGTTCCGTCCTTCAAGCCGAACCGATCGTTACGATTAGAGGCATCAACTCCTGTATAACTGAAAATAATAACTCTTTCTATTAACACACGTGTGCAAGAGACCTACTTCATCATTGGGATGGAGGGTCTCTTTTTTATTTTTTGCGTAATCATTAATGCTGGCTGTTATAAAAAAAAAAAAAATCCCCATAATGATAGTAACTAACGCTTATTCATAGCACAGCACACTTACGAAGCTGGACCCATGGATCTAATCCTCGGGCAATGCAGAAAGGAGAGAGTTATGAATTTATCGGATATGCTAGGTTATGCGGATATACAACAGCTTAGCAGAATTGCAGACGTTTACAGATGTGAGTGCAATGGGCATTCCAAAAACGATTTGATTCAATCCATTCTCTCTACCGTAAGTCGAAATGATGTTTTTGAAGCGCAAATAAGCAGTATGAAGTTGGAGGATTTACGTTTTCTTAACTCCTTATTGTTCGAATCACGTGACTCTTTCAGTCTAGAGGATTTAATTGCAAGGGTGCAGCAAAGCAGATTTGGTGATGAGATTGTGAAAGTAGAGGCGGAAGCGCCTAAACAAAAGAAAAAATCAAAAAAGCAAACTGTAGAAGAAAACAAATTACTTAGTCCTAGAGAAATGATTGCTAAGTTCAAGCATCAAGGCTGGTTGTTTAACGGCTACAGCGGAGCGAATCGGTATTTGTTTCAGGTGCCTAATGATTTGAAAACACGTTTTCGCGAAACACTCGCAAAGAAATTTGCAGCAGAGCTCCATTATACAGATGAACCGCCTATTTATCGTGATGAACAGCTGCTTTTGCAAGAAGATGTAGTCAATATGCTTCGATATGTGCATCAAAACGAAGTGCAGCTGACGGCTGACGGCTCCATGTATAAACGTTTTATGCTGCAAATGATGGAGCAATTCGGTGTTCAGGAGGTGCTTCCAACTAAAGGGGAATGGCGCTTTGGATACGGAAGACATTTCAACCATTACCCGAACCGCTTCTCATTCATCTACGACTATTGTTATCACGCAAAGTATATCAGTGAGAATCATGCGATGCTGGCCGTTACTGCAGCAGGTGAAGAACGAATGAGTAAGCGCCCAGCGGGCGAGGCAGAGCAGATTTATCGGTACTGGTTAAGGCTATACAAAGGACCAGTAACTCATTTGTTGTCACTTGTGCATTGGATGAGTGCATTGGCTGAGCAATGGGTTACCGTTGAATCGCTTAGAGGCGTGCTCGTGCCGTTCATTAAGCCTTATTATTACGATGATGCCAATACGCTATTGGAACAGAGAATTATGACCATGATGGTTCATCTAGGTTTATTACGTGTAGGAGAGCACCCGCTTTACGGTGCTGTAGTGCGAATGACGAAGGCAGGGAAGGCGACCGTAGCCGGCTTAAGCTTGGAGGACACTGCTTCAATCAGCATACGTTGACATCCCACATTTGTATTGGTAAGATTTCTCCACTCAAACAGATTGAAGCGCAAGGAGTGGATGAATGATGTTGTTACCTTATAAGGGAATTATGCCGTCGGTACACCCGGAAGTATATATTGCGGAAGGCGCCRAAATAATAGGCGATGTATCGATTGYGAAACAAAGCAGCATTTGGTTTAATGCTGTACTGCGTGGTGACTTAGCGCCTATAAAAATCGGACATAGCTGTAATATCCAGGATGGCGCTATTGGACATCTGAATACGAATCAACCGTTAATCTTAGAAGAAGAAGTTTCCGTAGGCCATGGGGCAATTATACATGGTTGCACGATAGGCAGAGGCACATTAATTGGAATGGGGGCAATCGTACTTAACGGCGCAGAGGTTGGTGAATATGCTTTAGTAGGAGCCGGTTCGATTGTTACGGAGAACAAAAAAATACCATCCTATACTCTATCTATCGGTTCACCCGCCAAAGTCGTGAGAGAATTAACAGATGACGATCTACAGCGCATGAGAAAGACGATGGAGAGCTATGTGACGAAAGGTATAGAATATAGGATCTCTTAACCGGTATGGAGGTGTATCCTATGGACAAAATGAAAGTAACGTATGAAGCGATGCTCGGTTTGGYCGCAGAGCTTGTGCTTGATGATGCGGTTCTTAAGTTTCAAACCAAGCAAATTTACTCAGCAATAGATAAAGCGCTGGCCGCAGGTGATGAGGATACGTTTTACCGTCTTGCGAAACAGTTAAATGCTTTAAAAAGATAAATCTTTGAAAAGGTTTATCTGCAACCATAAATTTAAGAGCTTCCTTAATCGGAGAGGGCAAATAAAGCCCAACTCTAGTGCAGGGAGGCTTTTTTTTGCGTGAATGCAATTGGCAATTGAGCGAAATGAGGGTAACATAGTGTAAATGAAATGTTTTTTTAGGCTAAGGAGTGGGGGAAAAGAATGAAGTTTAGTGATATTTCAGCAGAACAATGGGAAGAGCTTACTCCATATTTGGATACATGCTTACTGCCGGTAACAGGAATGACAGGGCTCGAGAAACCGTATGAGGCAACGAAATGTTTAGAGCAATTAAGAGATATGATGGATTTAATAGAAATACCTTTCAAGGGAAGGGTCATTACCTACCCTGCTTGTCATTACATATCCGAAAGTAATACCTTTGAAGAAATATTACTTGAATGGTGCACTGCGATAAAAAAATCGGGTTTTCGCTATCTTATTGTTGTTTCAGCGAATAATAATTTAAAATTATCTAATTCAGCCATCGATTTGACCTTTCTCCCGAGCGAGGATGGGGTACTTCCACTTCAGGACGATTTATCACAAGCAATTCGTCACATGTGGAACGGACAAAATACATGATTTTGCCCCTTTTGTTGTATAATATGATTAGTTTTTGGGGAAAACAAATGCCAGACAAGGTCAAATGTGACAAAATAATAACAAATTATTGAACGGTATTTTGATATGTGAGCAAATGTACGGCCATATTCTTGACGCTCATAAGCACCTAGGCTATTATAAGTTATGTCCTAGTTCGTCATGTGTTTTTGCCGTGCGGCAAGACGCGAGATATGGTTGGCAAAGGGGGTTAGAACAGAAGATGAGTAACCATGAACAACACGAGACCGCGCATCGACCGGTTCAGCGCAAAGAAATGTCCCGGCGTCAATTTTTGTCATATACGCTTGGTGGCACGACTGCATTCATGATGGGTGGCGCGGTATTGCCTATGGTTCGCTTTGCAGTGGATCCACTCCTCGTTAAGAAGGGTGAAGGCGTTTATGTAAAAGTTGTGGAAGAAAGCAAGATTACGACGGAACCGCAAGATTTTAAATTTAAAATTCATCAAAAAGATGGTTGGTACGTGAGTGATCCTGAGCTTTCAGCTTGGATTTCCAAGGATGCAAACGGAAAGATTTTTGCACTTTCACCGATTTGTAAGCATTTAGGCTGTACAATCGGTTGGAACACAAAGGGCAAAAATGAGTATGATTGTCCTTGTCATGACGCGCGCTACACGAAAGACGGGAAGAACATTACGGTTTCCCCGAATCCATTGGATGAGTACGAAGTGAAGGTTGAAAACGGATTCGTATACTTGGGTCCAGTAATGCCGAATACACGAACGAAATAAGGAGGGCGTATTGCAGATGTTTAAAAGTATTTACAACTGGATTGACGAACGTCTTGACATTACGCCGCTATGGAGAGATGTTGCGGATCATGAAGTACCTGAGCACGTAAACCCCGCGCATCACTTTTCCGCATTCGTGTATTGTTTCGGCGGATTGACGTTTTTCATAACGGTGATTCAAATTTTATCCGGTATGTTCTTGACGATGTACTATGTGCCGGACATTATTAACGCTTATGCAAGCGTAGACTACTTGCAGCACGAAGTTGCTTTCGGACAAATCGTTCGTGGTATGCATCACTTTGGGGCGAGCTTAGTTATCGTTATGATGTTCTTACATACCCTGYGAGTATTTTTTACCGGTTCTTACAAGGCGCCGCGCGAAATGAACTGGGTAGTCGGAATGCTGATTTTCTTCATCATGTTGGGCCTTGGGTTCACTGGCTACCTACTCCCTTGGGATAATAAAGCTTACTATGCAACAAAAGTTGGTGTCCAAATTGCTGAATCAGTACCGGTACTCGGACCCTATATCGCTTCATTCCTATATGGTGGCGATATCGTAGGCGCGCAGACGCTCACTCGTTTCTTTGCGATCCACGTATTCTTCTTGCCTGGCGCTTTGATCGCGATGTTGGCAGCGCACTTTATCATGATTCGGAAACAAGGTATTTCGGGACCACTTTAAGCGAAGGGAGGGCTTCTTATGGCGCATGGTCATAATTCGAACGAGAAGGTTGTCTACGTCGGCGACTCTCGTGTTAAGAAAAACAACCATCCGAACATTCCGCCGGATTACACTTCATTTCCGGGTAAATCGGAAGCGTTTATTCCAAACTTCCTTCTAAAGGAATGGATGGTTGGTTGCGTTGTACTTGTTGGTTTTCTAGTCTGGGTTATTGCAGAACCGGCACCGCTTGGTTATCCAGCAGATCCAACAAACTCGGCATTTATTCCTATGCCGGACTGGTACTTCTTGTTCTTGTATCAGTTTTTGAAATATCCATACGTATCGCAAGATTATATTTTGCTTGGTACACTCGGTATTCCGGGCGTTATGTTCGGAGGACTGATGCTTGCACCATTCCTTGATACAGGAAAAGAACGTCGTTTCTACCGTCGTCCGATAGCCTCATCATTGATGATGCTGACATTGGTTGCCTGTGTATACTTGACAGTCGTGTCATGGGATCACTATCAGCACCAATTGGAAATCAACGGACAAATTCCAGAGCATCATGAGCGTGAAGAGAAAGCTCGTGCAGCACACGAAGCGGGATTGGAACGTCCGAATCCATCGAAACCTAAAGTTGAAGCTTCACTTGTTGATGCGAACGATCCAGCGATGGGTATCGCTAAGCAAGCGCAATGTGTTGGTTGTCATGCGGCTGATTTAAAAGGGCAAGGCAACTTCCCTAGCCTAGTCGGTGTTGGTGATCACCTGACCAAGGAAGAGATCGCTGAAGTAATTACAAATGGTCGCGGTCAGATGCCAGCACAAGGATCTAAACTAAAGCCTGATGAAATTGATCAGTTAGCAACTTGGTTGTCCAAACAAAAAACTGCGGCTGAATAAGTCGTCGAATGATAAAAAACCTGATCRTATTATGCGGTCAGGTTTTTTTTGAAAATATAGGATAGTATAAGTGATCTTTTATTAAAGGAGAAGTGATTCCTAATGCTCGCCGTTTTTTGGAGCCGCGCTTTTTTATTAAACCGTTCTTTTTTGTGGCTGCTCTTTCTTGTTAATTTTGCAGGTACAATTTATGGGTACATATGGTATRAACATCAAATCGTCGAAACTTTAAATGAAAATGCTTTATGGCAGGTCATTTTTGTGCCGGATTCGCCTACAGCAAGCTTGTTTTTTACTTTAGCACTCCTTTACTTGTTGTTTCCTCCACAGAAGCCTTCACGTCTTATGTCCTTAGGTAGAAGCCTTATTGAAGCATTAGCAGTTGTATGCTCTGTAAAATATGGCATATGGGCTGTTTCAATGATCGTTGCAGGGGGATGGCAAKGCGCTGAATGGCAATGGGAGCATTATATGCTTATTGCATCGCATCTTGGGATGGCGTTCGAGGCTTTGTTGTTCTTCCGGTTCATGAAGGCTGGTATAGCATCATTGGTTGTTGCGACTGGTTGGTTACTTCTAAATGATACAGTTGACTATAAGTATGAGATTTTTCCGTACCTTGCAGATGAGCTGTATGATGATTTAACAGCAGTACGCGCTTTTACATATGGGTTATCCATTTTCAGCTTTGTTGCGGCAGTTTTAGTTTGGCGGTTTAGAAAGAAGGAATAATAGTGGACATCCCCTCATAAAGTTGTTTATGGGGGGATGTCCCC
>NZ_JBFUHJ010000201.1:0-9310 GCF_056402455.1 Paenibacillus sp. P4_A7
GTGCGGTCCGTAAGTTCAACCGCATACGCAGCATAAGCCGTCATATCCAACTGTTCACGCAAAAGATGGTGAGATTCAATAATCTCACCAGAGTTAAGTGTTCCTAGTCCGCTGTTACGAAAATAAACGAACTCTCCATATGTAAACGGCTGCGCGAGTGAAGAATGCTTACTCTTCAATTTTTTCGCGCCGCGGATAAGAACACCCGCTTTACCGTTTGTTTTTGTGAGCAACGTCACAATCTTATTGCCTTCCCCGTAATCCATACTGCGAATAACGATCCCCTCGACACGATACAGCATACCGGTAACTCTCCCCCACACCCCATAACGGTTTTACGCCGTCCATGTCGGCGTAAGATCCGTTTGTGCTAGCCTATCATCGGTCACGTGGTCGATGCGCTAGCTCGTCGTATCGTCTAAGTCCAATTGCGCAAGCTCATCGTCTACTCCAGTAAACGCATCAGAACTGTTTACTGACCCTAGCTGATGTACTTCTTTGTAAAGCATGAATGATTCAACATCGCCGGTCAACGCAAAATACTTCCACGAAAAATCTCGCATTCGTATTCATCCTTTCCGCTCCCYGAAATGCTTCTCCAGACAAGAATAGGATGCGATAAAAGGCGAATGTCTATCCTTAACAAATTACGTCAGCTACGGTTAATCATGTCTAAATCCAAGATCTTTAAGTACGCGATCTTGATTGCGCCAATCTTTTTTCACCTTTACCCATAGCTCCAAAAATATTTTTGAGCCAAGTAGAGCTTCAATGTCATGCCTTGCTTTTTTGCCAACTTCCTTAAGCAGCTCGCCTTTTTTGCCGATAATAATTCCTTTTTGCGAATCACGCTCAACAAAAATGACTGCTCCTATATATACGATGCCATTTTCTTGAACCTTCATATCTTCAATTGTTACCGCAATTGAATGAGGTATCTCTTCGCGGGTCAAGTGCAATATTTTCTCGCGAATAAGCTCTGAACATACGAATTGCTCTGGGTGATCGGTAATTTGGTCTGCAGGATAGTACTGCGGGCCTTCTGGCAAATAACGAGATAGTTGATCCAGCAAGGTATCGACATTATTACCTTTAAGCGCTGAAATAGGAATAATCTCCGCAAAATCATGTAAGGCATTATATTGTGTAATCATCGGAAGAAGCTGCTCCGGAGCTACTTTATCAATTTTGTTCATAACTAGAAAGACAGGTGTTTTTACTTTTTTGAGCTGTTCAATAATATAACGATCACCGCCGCCAAGACCCTCTGAAGCATCGATCAAAAATAGTGCAGCTTCAACTTCTCTCAACGCGCTCTCAGCAGTTTGCATCATGTAATTGCCTAGCTTAGACTGTGGTTTGTGAATACCAGGTGTATCCAAAAACACGATTTGGGTATCATCCGTCGTGTAGACTCCATGAATTTTATTACGAGTAGTTTGCGGTTTGTCCGACATAATCGCAATCTTCTGTCCGATTAGGTGATTCATTAGTGTCGATTTCCCTACATTTGGTCTACCGACAATTGCTACAAATCCTGATTTGAATTTTTTGCTTCCACGATCGTTTGCTTTATTTTGATTCATTAGTTTGTTTAACGCTCCCCATTATCTAGTGACGCCGGAGTAAAAGCCCCCGGCAATAGTTCTGATACAGTCGAAATTGTCCACTTACCGCTCAAATTACCCATAATAACCGGCATGTCCGGCGCACATAGCTCTACTAATACTTGCCGACAAACGCCACATGGTGTAATCGGACCTTCTGTGTCTCCTATAACTGCAATCGCCTGAAATTGTCCAGGACGCTTACCATCGGCTACGGCACGAAACAAAGCGGTGCGTTCCGCACAATTAGTTGGACCGTATGCTGCATTTTCTACATTGCAGCCATAGTGAACATGTCCTTCATTGTCAAGAAGTGCTGCTCCTACTCGAAAATTCGAATAAGGAACATAGGCTTTAGCCATCGCATCTTTAGCGGCATTTAACAAGGTTGAGTACTGTGTTGATAATCCTTCATGATGCATACTTATCATCCTCCAACTCTCATTATGATCTGCTTAGTGTAATAAAGTGTAATAAATGCCATAAGGGCGGCCCAATGATGAGCAGCCCGATGACAGCAGCCATTATAGCTGCAATTAAAACAGCTCCAGCAGCAACATCCTTTGCCGCTTTTGCAATAGGATGAATCCCTGGACTCGCCAAATTAACGACTTGTTCAAGTGATGTATTGATCATCTCAGCGCTGATAACTACTCCAATCACAAGCAGTATAATCGCCCATTCCAGCGGTTCAAGCGATACAATCAGTCCAAGTGCGCATACAATAAGGCCTGCGATAAAATGAAATCGCATATGTCTCTGAGTACGCAGAGCAAAGGCGATGCCAGACAAGGCTACCGCAACACTTTGCATAAACTTATACATTAGCGAACCAAACCCGCTTGCTGCRATATTGCTTCTTGCTTCGATGTCATCTCAGCTTCAGTCGCATCATCCTGATGATCATAACCTATCAAATGCAGAAATCCATGAACGAACAAAAAGCCAATTTCCCGTTCCAATGAATGACCGTACTCCTCGCTTTGTGCTGCTGCCGTTTCAACGGAAATAATAATATCCCCCAGCATGCCTGAGATCGGGTCCAGCTCATCCTCGCTCTCCACCTCAAATAAGATGTCAAGCTCTTCTGTTCCGTCCTCTTGCATGGCGAATGACAGCACGTCTGTCGGGCGATCTATGCCGCGATAATCACGATTAAGCTGATGAATTTCCTCATCATTCGTAAAGGTAAGCGACACATCCCCCTCCGTAATTCCCTCCGCTTTGCCTGCTAATTGAAGCAATTGCTCGATTCTTGTTATCCAAGCTTCAGGAATTTCCATCTTTTGCTGGTCATTGCCCCATTCCAACCGTAAACTCATACCAAGCGCTCCTTTGTTTTCACATCATCGGGATATTCAATGCGTGAGTGGAAAATTCCGATGACGCTTTCCTTAAGTGAATGTGCTATTTTATCGAGTTCCTTCATCGTCAGATCACATTCATTAAACTGATTGTCATCCAGTCTTCCTTTGATGATTTTGTGAATCATCGCATCTACCTGCTCAACAGTCGGATTATGCAAGCTGCGTACGGCCGCCTCAACACAATCGGCTATGCCTACAACAGCAGCTTCCTTCGATTGTGCTTTAGGACCGGGATACCTAAAATCATCTTCAGTAAACGTAGGCTCCAAGCCTTGCTCTTCTGCTTGTTTCTTAGCTTTATAATAAAAGAACTTAAGAGAAGTTGTACCATGATGCTGCTCAGCAATATCACGGATTGGCTTCGGAATGTTATGTGCTTTCAGCATCTCCACGCCATCCCTTGCATGAGAAACGATAATAGACTTACTTAGCTTTGGATCAATCGTATCATGCGGATTTTCTATATTTGTCTGATTCTCGATAAAATAATTCGGCCGTTTTGTCTTCCCGATATCATGATAGAACGAGCCGACACGACATAACAGTCCGTCTGCTCCAATCACTTCCGCAGCAGCCTCTGATAAATTACCGACCATAACACTATGGTGATAAGTACCAGGTGTTTCAGTTAACAGCTTGCGAAGCAAAGGATGATTAGGATTTGACAATTCCACAAGCTTTAATGCTGACAAAATGCCAAATGTAACTTCGAAAAACGGCATCAAGCCGATAACAAACACCGCTGTTAATAGTCCACTGGCAAATGCAAAGCCAACGGAGTAGATAAACGGCATACGATCAAGATCTTCGGATAGCAGCAATATCGCAATTACTGCCAACGCACCAAACAAGCTTACCATAATACCCGCTTTTAGTATCGTTGACCGCTGACTAGCTTTATGAATAGAGAAAATAGCAGCGAACGAAACGACAATGATGACGAACCCATACTGAAAATCGAATAGTTGATTTTGCCCGGTATTTAATATAATACTTCCCATAATCGCAAACAAAAATGAGCTTATAATGGCCAGATGCATATCGAGCAGCAGTGTGATCAGCATCGTCCCAAGTGCCGCAGGAGCCAAAAAGCCTGCATAGGGAGCTGCATCCGTTTGCGTTAAAGATGTAATTTGTATTGTAATTGTATTTATTAGAAATATAAGCCAAAGCATCAGTAATGACGCATTGTTATATTTCGGCTTCACACCATTAATGCTTCCTGATTGATGTAAATAAGCATATAGAACGCTAATAAACATGATCGACAACATAAGTAGTCCGGTTTGTGGCCAATAATTTTTCTTATCCTGCAAAAGCGAAGAATCCACAAGAAGCTGGTAGAGATCAGCTGTTATGATTTGACCGCGCTTTACGATGAGCTCGCCTTCTTTGATAACAACAGGCGGCGTATTCTGCTTAGCCTGCACCTTAGCCTCTTCAGTCGCTTCTTTATCCATAAACTTATTTGGCATTATAGCAAATCTTGCAAGCTCCTGTACAATTTCCCTGCTTGTCCGGTTTGACAATGAGCTTGCATTCACGAGCTCAGCCACCTGAGTCCGAGCTGTCTCGGCCTCACGAAGCTGCTCTCCCATCAACTTTTTCACAATATCCCTAGCTACGAGACGCATCTCGTTAAGTGATTCAGTCGATATGTTAGGTATTTTGTAAAAAGTTTCTTCCGGAATCGTATATTCCTGTTCTTTAGCAACGATGGTCATTTCATCAAGCAATGAATCGTTATAAGTTCCCTTACCTTTGTTAACCTTAACAAAATCATCAATAAAACCCGAATAACGCCTTGGAATTTCATTGCGGTAAATATCAATTTTATTTTGCGTAGTTRCCTGATCATCTTGATTTAATTGCTCAATCCGAGCGAATATTTGGTCGATCAAAGTTTCATTACGAAGAGCTACGATGGAATAACTTATATCGATTCGATTCGCAGCATCTTCCTCCGCCTGTCTCGTAGCTTTCTCGTCTTTGATTTGGAAGGGCGCTTTGATATCTTTCTCACTGGCTGCGCCTTCCTGAATATCATAGGTCTCTGGGACAAGATGTGGAGCTAAGCTGAAATAGAATAACAGCACAAACATAAACATCAGCACCCATCGAACGGCTGAGCTCTGCCTCCAACCCGCCTTAGACGGTCGCAAGTTCCCCTGTTTATCGGTCTGATTTTGGTTCATGATGCAGACATTCCTCTCTAGGCTTTGTTTTCGGCATCCCAGTTATAGGCTACTATAATTTTTTGAACCAATGAATGACGAACCACATCCTGCTCGGAAAATAAAATAATACMTATTTCCTCTATGCTTTTCAAAATGCGCTGTGCTTCGATTAGTCCAGAATTTTTGCCGCGAGGCAAATCAATTTGAGTTACATCGCCTGTAATAACCATTTTCGAACCGAAACCAAGTCTCGTCAAAAACATTTTCATTTGCTCAGGTGTTGTGTTTTGCGCTTCATCCAAAATAATGAATGCATCGTCAAGCGTACGGCCGCGCATATATGCGAGCGGAGCGATTTCTATCAAGCCACGTTCAAGTGCCTTGACCGTTTGCTCTGGCCCTAATACATCGTGCAGCGCATCATATAAGGGACGCAAATAAGGATCAACCTTTTCCTGTAAATCTCCTGGCAAGAAGCCGAGATGTTCTCCCGCTTCAACAGCCGGTCTCGTTAACACAATGCGCTTTACTGATCCTTCCTTAAGCGCAGCAACGGCTAGGACAACAGCTAAGTACGTTTTCCCCGTTCCTGCAGGACCAATTCCAAACACAATATCTTTTTTACGAATCGTTTGTACATAGTGACGCTGACCTATTGTCTTCACACGGATTGGCTTGCCTCTAAAAGTAGTCGTTATGACTTTACTAAACAGATCAAGCAGTTCTTCAGCCTGCATAGACCGCGCTAATTCAAGAGCATATACGACATCACGCTCAGACGGATTGTATCCTCCGCGAACAAGCTGCAGCAGGACATTATAGAGCTGCTCAAGCGAATCCACCTCTGATGTCGGACCTGTTATTACAATCTCCGCTTCACGGGATGTAATGGATGACTCTATTTGAGCCTGAATCAATCGTAAATATTTATCCTGCGGTCCTAGCACAGCCAGTCCCTCCGCAGCGTTTCCAAGCGGTATCTTCACAACTTTCGTCTCAATTTGCAACAAACCTCAATCTCCCTGCATCTGGACTAGTGGTAATTCCTTAGTTATGGACTGCTCTACCTCAAAAAGAACTTTCATATAAACTTTACCATTGTCCGTCTTTTCATGCAAAACTTTTTCATCCCGTATAACCGCGTCAGCTCCTGCTTTTACTAATAGATCCGCTTTTGCTTGCAAAATCCCTACGTTCTTCGCTTCCGTTTCGGATAACACTCGTTCTTCCATCTGCATTTCCATAATCGTATCTTTCATCCTACCGATTGGCAGTGACCAATTACGCCAAGATACTTGCTCTTCATGTTGAATTAACTCCGACGCCTCGAAGGGGTTGTCGCCATAGCCGCTCACCTGAAGCTTGCGCGAGCCTAAAACTGCATACCACTTCGTTTTTTTCTCGCCTGAATATACTTTTATTTGTTGAGTTAACGGTGAAGCAATAGAATATTCGTACCATACGAGTCCTCTTACGGATCCCTTGGCCACCACGGTTTTGGTGTAAGCGTCTGCTCCGATCAAACCCGATATTAATACTTGCCCCTTCTTAACCTTCATATTTTTCCTAACCACGGGATTGCCTGCTTCCGCAATAATGTGGGTTACGACAGCATCCGTCGATGCTACTAAATGACGCGGTGTATGCAATGGCAGTTTATCAGGAACATTTAATTCAACCACTTGAATCTTAACCTTGGTGCCCTTTTTCTCAACGCCTACCCATGTAGCTCCAGGCAGTTTTTGTACGAGCTGCTTGGAGAGTATATCCGCATCTGTAAGACGGAATGACCACTGCATGGGATATAGACCCTCTTGCTTGGCAGCTAAGCGAATTTGTTCCTCAGTCAACTTAACATTCCCTTGCACGTCCACCGTCCAAACAAGTGATGACAGCATGAATATGAGGGCAAAAAACAAGACGATACCTCCTGCAAAAAAAATCCGACGCTCTGCCTTTACGAGCAAGAATGGAAGTCCGCCTCGCTTAATGACATGTACACGACAGCCTGTCTGCTTTAAATACGTACGAAGCTCGAAAAAGTCGCTAACCGAAAGCTCACACTCAAGCAAGCCCTTGCTCGTCCATCGAATAGAAGAAAGCTGCAAACCGCCCGCAAGCGCGCGGTTTACGAACTGCTCAGGTTGTCCACCGCGTATATGGACAGTAACAATACCCTTTAACCATTGAGCTCCTTGTGATTTCAATCCGTTCCCCTCCTGTACATGTCACTTCCTAAATTTCCAGCTCAATCCTGTTTCTATGGCAGTAATTGAATGTTCATAATTTGTCCCTCTATGAAAACTTCCTCTGTCCAAATCGTCCGTATGACAAGATCGAGTCCCGTTACTTCGAGTTGACCCTTGCTTAATGCAAGCCGTAAGCTTTCGCTTGAAAAGTGTACGACTCCGCGATGGTTCTCGATATAAAGCTGACGGTCACCGATCATCGTTAATCGAGGCAAATCATACACGACATCATGCGGCATATCCAAAAGGCCAGCGGTTACTTTGCGGAATTTTCTTTTTATATGTCGCATACTCGTTTGTATGTCCCTCCTTAAAGTTTGCGGAGCAAACTCTCTTCGAAAGCGTAATCTGCGTAACAGGAATTATTTGCTATTCAAAATAATCGTACTGTAACAAAGTATGCGTGACATTTGTGTTTTATGAGGAACGGTTTATCGGGAGCCTTATGACAACAAAAAAAGGGCCGCCCCATAAGGTCATAGACCTTAAGGGGCAACCCTGTTCGTTTATTACCTGCGATACGGTCGCTTAGACCGAGGAGGACCTAAAATTTCAGCCCATACAATTGCTTTACGCATTTCATCAGCAGTTACCCTTTTCACTTCACTCTCAATCTCCGTCTTCAACACTCGCTCACGCGCTGTGGAAGACGCTGTTGCCCGATAGTTGTTCTCCGGTTGTACAGTCGACACCGCTTTCCGCGGAGTGTCTAGCTGCCGCTCAGGCTCTGTACGCACTTGATACACTGTCGGCGCTTCTGGTGCTCGTTCAGGATACTGCCGTTCTTCGCCGCTTTCATGGTTATTCCTGCTCTGTGATGGAGTACTTGGCAAGCCGCTGCCGCCAAAGTCAGGCATCTGACTCGGCTTATTCTTCGCTCTTGCTTTACTGAACAGAGAGGCCAGCGCACCAATTATGATGATTACGATATATATATTACTCATCAAAAAATCAATGATTTTCAACTTGCCTTCACCTCCAAAGCGCAGCCACGCTGAATGTATTCAGCTGACTGAACATTCGCATTAGCGACCGTCTTTGTGCTCGGTCGAGCTATCCGTTTTGCCGATTGAGTTGCGCATTTGCGTATCAGCTTCAACATTTTTAAGGTTCAAGTAATCCATAACACCGATTTTCCCGCTTCTTAACGCTTCAGCCATCGCTAGCGGTACCTGTGATTCTGACTCTACAACGCGTGCTTCCATCTCAACGACCTTCGCTTTCATCTCTTGCTCATGAGCAACAGCCATTGCACGGCGTTCTTCGGCTTTTGCTTGTGCGATCTTCTTGTCAGCTTCAGCTTGTTCTGTTTGCAAATGTGCGCCAATATTTTTACCTACATCAACATCCGCGATATCGATCGATAAAATTTCAAATGCTGTACCTGCATCCAATCCTTTACCAAGCACTGTACGAGAAATCATGTCTGGATTTTCAAGGACATCTTTATGTGAGTTGGCCGAACCTACCGTTGTTACGATACCTTCGCCTACACGTGCAATAATCGTTTCTTCACCAGCACCACCGACGAGACGTTCAATATTCGCACGAACGGTTACGCGTGCCTTAACTTTCACTTCAATTCCGTCTTTTGCCACAGCAGCAACAATCGGTGTCTCGATAACACGTGGGTTAACGCTCATTTGCACAGCTTGTAATACATCACGACCTGCTAGATCAATAGCTGCTGCACGTTCGAAAATAAGAGGGATATTAGCACGCTGAGCAGCAATCAAAGCATTAACTACACGGTCAACATTACCGCCCGCCAAGAAATGGCTCTCAAGTTGATTGATATTTACGCCCAGACCTGCTTTTGTCGCTTTAATCAATGGATTAACAATTCGACTAGGTACAACCCGGCGCAGACGCATCGCTACTAGCGTTATAATGCCTACTCTAACTCCGGA
>NZ_JBFUHJ010000202.1:0-9280 GCF_056402455.1 Paenibacillus sp. P4_A7
GGCAGGTTGAGTGAACGATTGAGCGCTTCACGAGCCGTAACGAGACCAAGAAACTTTTTGGTCACATTCATTGGAATATGAAAGCCCTTTTGACCGTCCTTCAGAACGATAGGTGAATCATCGATAATGCTGGCTGGTTGAATGATTCCTTGCTCAATTGCTGGTAAATAAGCTGCGATGGTTTTCATAGTTGAACCAGGCTGTCTAGTCATTTGTGTTGCATAGTTAAGCTGTTCTTCGTAGAAGTCACGGCCTTCGAGCATGCCTACAATAGCTCCCGTCTTATGATCCAACATAATTGCAGCTATTTGCTCCAGCCCTTTTGTTTCACTGTAGGCGGTAAAGTTTTTATCGTTAGAGCCAATTTCTCGCATTATCTTATAAACATCTTTGTCAATCGTTGTGTGAACCTTATAACCGCCTCGAAGTAATTGTTCACGAGCATCTTCGATGAGTGCGGCATTTTCTTTCTTGCGCAAATCCTCTTTTTTCAAAGTAGGATCTTGCTGCATGAGTAAAATCTCCGCAGCCTGACGCTCTGCCTCAAGCATCAGATACGGATAGGTCGTATAGGCCTTCTCGCTTGGCGCTGCGAGCGTCTGGCGAATGTCGAAGCTAAGTGCTTCGTCATACTCTTGCTGTGTAATGCGACCAGTCTCGAACATCCGCATTAATACCGTCTTTTGACGCTGTAAAGCAAGGTCGAAACCTTCTTGATTGAATTGACCCTTGCCATTAAAAGCGGTATAGGCGGAAGGACGCTGTGGCAAGCCTGCCAAGTAAGCTGATTGGGCAATGTTCAGCTTATTTAAATCGGTAATGTTGAACAAACCTTTAGAAGCTGCCTTGATACCAAATAAATTATAGCCGCTAGAACCGTTTCCGAAAGGAACCTTGTTTAAATAGGCAGTTAATATTTCTTCCTTCGTTAAATACCGTTCCATGCGAAGGGATAAAAATATTTCTTTTATTTTACGGCTGTCCGTCTTGTCTAGACTTAGAAATACACGACGAGCGAGCTGCTGCGTCAGTGTACTGCCGCCGGTTTGTGTATCTTCGTTCAACAGCTTTTGCTTAACAGCCCGTCCTAGTCCGTTAATGTCGACACCTTTGTGCTCGAAGAAATTATTATCCTCGATGCCAAGAACGGCGTTAATAACTTGAGGCGGCAAATCGTCATATGTAATAATCATACGATCCTCGGACGTCCGCAGCTGACCAACCAACGATTCATCATTAAAGTAGACATATCCTGTTATTGCATTTTCGCTAATCTTTTCTTCAATAATCGTACGCGGTCTGACTTCTTCATTTTTCACGAGTGAAGCAACGTAGCCCGTTACAGCTCCGCCAGCTAGCAAACCGATGAAAATTCCGAAAAAAACGATCCATTTTACAGTTATAAAAGTTACAATTCCGAATGTACGCCAATTGCTGTGTTTGACCTTTGATGGTTGATTATCTTCTTGCATCCTTATGATTCCTCCTCCAAATAGCAGATCTATTATATCATAAAACACCTAAGGAAGCAGGATTTAAGACAAATTGTTCTTCCAAAGGGAAGGGGGAGTTTCATGAGAAGATTTCTCGGGAACATCTGTCTACAACTTTAAAACAGTAAATTGCATCATAATGTGTATTATTTAGAAACATTAATCATTTACTAGCGTATTAAATAACGGAAGCATATGGAAAAGATGGATAATGAGAAAGGAGGAGGAAGTTGGAGACACTTTTTTTATCCTGTCTTATCGGTGGTATATTGTATGCCTTCGTAAGCGTATTATTTGGAGACTGGCTTAGTGTCGCATTGGACGGAGCGCTCGATTTTTTGTCATTCGAGGGTCATTCCTGGTTTCAGCCTACTACAATAGTTGGCGGTATTACTGTATTCGGAGGAGCAGGACTTTTACTTCTTCGATACTCTGCGTTTGGCGCGGTAGCTATTATTATTATCGCTCTGCTGATAGCTATCGTTTTGGGAGTTGCTGTTTTTTTTCTGTATGTTAAGCCAATGGAACAAAGTGAGAATTCAATCGCATTTTCTATGCAAGGCCTATCCGGCATGCTTGCCGAAGTTCTCGTCCCTATTCCATCTGCCGGCTATGGCGAAGTGATGGTGAAAGTAGGCGCAGGGGTTACGAATCAGATCGCTGCGAGTTTCGATGGAGTAGCGATTGCAGGCGGTAAACAGGTAGTTGTTGTAGAAGTAAAAGATAGCACGCTTTATGTATCCGAAGTTAGTTTTAATTAATTGATATGAATGTATAAGTTTCAATCAGTAAGGCACTTATCTATTTCCGCGAAGAAGAAGGCACTTGCTGCAAAAGTTGGTTACAGTCGTTTATTATTAAMTATTACAGGTAGGCGGGAGGAAAAATATCTATKCCAGAATATCTTATTATTCCTATTGTTGTTGTCGGTGTTTTTATCGTGTTGGGCCTTGCATTTTGGGCGCGCTTCAAGACCGTTAGTCCAGATGAGGCGATGCTTGTAACTGGATCGTTTCTTGGAAGCCGTAATGCGCTGACGGATGATTCAGGTCGAAAGGTGAAAATTATTAGAGGCGGGGGAGCTTTCATTCTTCCTATATTCCAGAAAGCGGAGTATCTGTCTTTACTTTCTCATAAGTTAGATGTTTCTACTCCAGAGGTCTATACGGAACAAGGTGTTCCTGTGATGGCAGATGGAGTCGCGATTATTAAGATCGGCGGTGCTATTGAAGATGTTGCTACAGCGGCTGAACAGTTTCTTGGCAAACCAACTGAAGCGTTGAAGGGTGAGGCGCAGGAGGTTCTCGAAGGGCATCTAAGAGCCATTCTTGGCTCGATGACTGTTGAAGAGGTTTACCGTAACCGTGATAAATTTGCTCAAGAGGTGCAGGGAGTTGCGGCTAAGGATTTGAAGAAGATGGGTTTATCGATTGTTTCTTTCACGATTAAGGATTTGCGTGATAAGCATGGTTACTTAGATGCGCTTGGGAAACCGCGTATTGCCGCTGTTAAGCGTGATGCGGAAATTGCCGAGGCGGAAGCGATTAGAGATGCTAGAATTCAGAAAGCACTTGCATCAGAGGCTGGGCAGAAGGCAGAGCTTCTTCGTGACACGAACATAGCAGAAGCGGAGAAAGACAAAGAAATGAAGGTTGCGTCATTTAAACGTGATCAGGATACAGCTAGAGCAGAGGCAGATCAGGCGTATTCCATTCATGAGGCCCGCGCGAAGCAAAATGTAGTGGAGGAACAAATGAAGGTCGAAATTGTTCGTAAGGATCGAGAAATTGATCTCGAGGCGAAAGAGATTTTACGTCGGGAGAAGCAATATGATTCGGAAGTGAAGAAGAAAGCCGATGCGGATCGATATGCGGTTGAGCAGGCAGCGGAGGCTAATAAAGCGAAGCTGCTTCGTGAAGCAGATGCTTTGCAATACCGAATTGAGGCAGAAGCGAAGGCGCATGCGACTCAAAAGCGGTTGGATGGCTTGGCAGTTGCCGAAGCTGAGCGAGCAAAAGGTACGGCCGATGCAGATGTTATACGTCTACGCGGTTTAGCAGAAGCGGAAGCAAAGGAGAAACTCGCCGAGGCGTTCGAGAAATTTGGAGAGGCTGCTATACTTGATATCATCGTTAAAATGCTTCCTGAACTAGCTTCTCAGATAGCCGCTCCTATCGGTAACATTGATAAGCTTACTGTTGTTGACACAGGTAATGGTGAAGGGGCGGCTCGCTTAAGCAATTATGTCACTTCACTTATGTCTACCGCTCCAGAAATGCTCAAGAGTGTATCGGGAATCGATGTGAACTCTTTAATTAAAGGCTTGACATCAAGATCGATTCCTACACCAGTAGCTGCTAGTAATGCTCCTGAAATATTGGCTGTATCGCCCAAGCTGCCGGACTTATCCTAAACTCTTCTAATCTATTCTAGTAAAAAAACCCTTGAACCAAAAGGTTCAAGGGTTTTCCTGTTATTAACGGCTGTAGAATTCGACGATTTGTTTCTCGTCGATTTCTTGGGAAAGCTCGCCGCGATCAGGCATGCGAAGGAATTTACCTTCCATTGCTGTCGCATCGAATTCCAAGTAGTTCGGAAGGTGATGACGGCCTTCCATAGCTTCTTTAATTGTTCTTAGGCTGCGGCTGCGCTCACGCAATCCGATTACATCGCCAAGAGAAACGCTGTAAGAAGCGATATCCACTTTCTTGCCGTTTACAAGTACGTGACCATGAGATACTAACTGACGTGCGCCTGCACGTGAGTTGGAAAGGCCAAGACGGTAAACGAGGTTGTCAAGACGGCTTTCAAGGAGGCCCATGAAGTTTTCACCGGCTTTACCTTTCATTTTTGCCGCTTTGTCAAATAAGTTGCGGAATTGTTTTTCGTTCAAACCGTACATGTGACGAAGCTTTTGCTTCTCTTGCAATTGAAGACCATAACCACTGATCTTTCTGCGTTGGTTATTACCGTGTTGACCTGGTGGAAATGGGCGTTTTGCAAGTTCTTTACCTGTTCCGCTTAGAGAAATTCCAAGGCGGCGGCTTAATTTAAATTTAGGTCCTGTATAACGTGACATGAGTATTGTTAACTCCTTCATCAAATAAATTTGTGAATGGGGTTGTGTTTCGCCGAATACGTTCAATGTCCGAGCATGCTCGTCCCTGATAAGCTAGTCAGCCGCTGGCCTACAGCGAACGTATTTCATGAGGGTGACACAAAACCGTACGCCCATCTATTCAACAATAAATATTATATGAAAAGCACCATACTTGTCAAGTTGTATGTGAGAAAAATAAGCATAGAGAATACGAGTCTAAAGTCCTACATTTTGCGGATAAAGTAGTGCAAAGTTCTCAAATATGAAGTATGATGTTTGTAACATTGGTTGAAGAATATAGGCTCATCTCCTTGATTTATAGATGGAAGGGTTGGGAGCTGCATGGTTGATCGAATGAATAGCGATCTTACACATCCTGAAACGTCAACAGTTATGAAAACATCGGATGAAATACAATCGATTTGGTTTACTAATGAAGACATTCGTGATGCGGACGAGTCTTTGCTGTCGGCTTTATTGTTGGATAGTTTTAATCTATGGGCGATTGAAGCTGCTGAACTGGCAATGTTCGAGATGGGACAGTTTATTTTAATTAATAAAGATGGAAGCGAAATAGCGTCAGCAGGGCAGGCAGCGAATTTGCAGGACCATGAGCGCGATGCTGTTCTTCATGAAATAGTGCCATCGGTGCTAAGCTTTGGGATGTCCAACTCTTATGAAAATAATAGTATGATCGCGTCAGCGGTGCCTGTCCGAAGGCGGAAGGACCAAGCTGTATTTTGCGTTCTCGTATACTTAACTTATGCACGAGCAGATAACTTTACAGAGCAGTTGCAAATTTGCGCTCTTCATTATCGCAGTTTCTTTTATCGTAACTATGAACAACTGTATGTGAAAGACCTATTGATTCAAGAGCGACGGACGGAGAAGGAAGCATCACGAAGAGATGCTCTGTTTCATGCAGCCAAACGTCTTTTTGATCATAACGACGTAACTTCATTGCTTTCTGAATTGCTGCACAGTCTTGAGCAACTGTATCCAAACTCAGAAGTYCATCTGTACTTGTCTCAGGATCATTTGAATGGAGATCCTCGAGTGAAGCCGCTTGTGTTTAAAAACGTTGAGAATGATCTTGTAGCAAGAGCATTCTTGAATGGTAAATCGGTATCAGAGAAAGAGCATGATGGTACGATTCGTCTAGCCGTACCAATGACAGGCAAACAGGCTGCTTACGGGGTGCTCTGCATGTCAATTGATCCTGAAAACTGGGATGAAGCAAATTTACCCGTTTTTTTGCTTTTAGCAGATACTGCGGGTTCTGCTTTCGAAAATGCCAAGTTATATGAGCAATCGAATTTACTTATCAATGAGCTTCGATTAATTAATGAGCTTACAAAGCGATTAAATCAATCACTTAAGTTGAAAGAAATATTTCAATTTGCAACTAGCGAGCTTTTGACTATATTTGATGCTGACTATTGTTGCGTATTACAATTGAATAAGGACAAAAACCAATTTGTTGTGATGTCCAGCAATTTTTCATCTTTAATGAGTGAGGAATTTACGCCAGAGTATGGCTTCTGTGGAATGGTTTACCGGACAAAGGAGCCTTTAATAATATCTGATTATTGGAATGCGCGAGTCGTAACATCTAAGCTAATGGATAATACGGGTTCTCGATCATTAATTGCAGCACCAATCATAGTCGATGAAGAAGCTGTAGGTGTCATTCTCGTTACGCACAAAACGCCTAATTACTTCTCGTATGATAATTACAAGCTGCTGCAGGTCATGAGCACGCATATTGGGCTAGCGGTTACGAATGCCTCCTTGCATGCTGAAGTGAGAAGAATGGTTATAACCGATAATCTGACTGGATTACATGCTCGTCATTACTTGAATGAACAAATTCAGAATCGTCAACGCAAAGATCCTTTTGGTTCACTAATATTGGTAGATATTGATTACTTTAAACGAGTGAATGATTCATATGGGCATCAGGTTGGAGATCGCATTTTGATTCAGGTTAGTCAAATTATTCGGGCATCGATCAGACTAGAAGACATTGCTGCTCGATGGGGTGGCGAGGAATTGGCGGTTTATTTGCCAGGTATTCGAGTCGAACAAGCTTATCGTATTGCGGAACGTATTAGAATGGATGTAGAGAAAGAAACGGATCCCGTTGTAACCGTATCATGCGGTGTGTCAGAATGGACGTTCGAGCATGAGAAGATTAGTGTGGAATCGTTATTCTATCGAGCTGACATGGCGCTTTACGAGGCGAAAAACAACGGAAGAAATTGCATCTTTGTTGGTAAAGAGTAGCGTTATGAAATATTAACTTGATTTATTGAAAATGAAGGGGACATCAAATGCGATGTCCTTTTCTTTTTACGTGCATATTGGAATAAAGAACGGGTGAGGAAGGGGACGATAAAACAAAGACTGGACACACAGGAGGAATGTAAGTGAAACCTAGACAATCAACGATAAGGTTTGGAATGGCAGTGATCACTTTGACAATGCTGTGCAGCTGCGGTAATATGACTGATCGAAGAACGCCGGAGAAATGGCTCTCGCTAGCTTACTCAGGACTGGCGGCAATGGATCAATATGAGTTTACCGGTTCACTAAGCGTTAAGGCTGCTGGAGGCGCGGTGCAGAAGCCAGAGACATTTGAAGGTAAGGTAATAGACCATAAGCAATTAACTGTCCAGACAGCCAGTCAGGAGCCGCTGCATTGGAATCCTGTACAGGTGCTAGAAGCGTTAAATCGTGAGAATAAAAAGGTGGTTGTTGCAAACGAGACGGTTAATACAGAAACGGTGACTTTACTAATCACTGAAGAAGAATCTGTCTCTAAACGCAGATGGGAGAAGCTGCTTATACAGCAGGTCGACCAATTGGCGTTAAATAGCCCCCTTGAAGAAGGGCAGTATAAGGAAGAGTGGGAGCGTGAGCTTACACGTTCTAGGAAGCAGCTAGACGAGATGCTCTCATCTATGCAAGTAATGACCATTTACGAGCTAGTTATTGATAGAAATCGGCTCTTGCCGTTAAAAATGGACGAGAAGACGATCTTTAACTATAAGCATGGCAAGCAAATGCTATCGGAGGAGAGGCATGCGGCTGTTCGCTTTCAATCCTTTGATGGCTCTTCGAGCCATACTGTTCAATAGAGTTTGATCATGTTACGATTAAATAGTAAGCCAAAGAGAGTTAAAGGAGAGGAATACAAATGCGCGATCCTAGATTAGAGAAGTTGGCAAAAAATTTAGTTCAATACTCTATTGACATTCAGCCTGGAGAAAATGTATTAATCGATATGATTGGCTCAGAACGTGAGCTTGTCAAATGTATAATTGAAGAGGTGGCGAAACGTGGAGGAAGACCGTTCGTAGAGACGAGTGATCGAACCGTACTACGTACCTTGCTTAAACACGCATCCAAGGAGCAAATGGAGCTGTGGTCAGCGCTTGATTTGGAGCGGATGAAAAATATGCAAGGCTACATTGGAATTCGAGCAGGAGAAAACGTGAACGAGCTTGCGGGCGTTCCTGATGCTAATATGCGATTATACGAGCAAATTTACAGAAATCCGGTACATATGGAGCAGCGTGTTAAGAAGACAAAGTGGGTAGTATTGCGTTATCCGAACTCTTCAATGGCGCAGCTTGCCAATATGAGCACGGAGGCGTTTGAGGACTTCTACTTCGACGTTTGTAATTTAGATTATGCCAAAATGGATAGAGCAATGGATCCGCTTCAAGCTTTAATGAGTAGAACGGACCGCGTTCGAATTGTATCCCCGGGAACGGATCTATCCTTTTCGATAAAAGGAATTGGCGCAAAAAAATGCTCCGGTCACCGTAACATTCCTGATGGCGAGGTGTTCTCGGCCCCTGTACGTGATTCTGTTCAAGGAACAATCACATACAACGCGCCAAGCGTTTATTCGGGAGTGACGTTCCAAAATATTTCTTTCACATTCGAGAATGGCAAAATTGTTAAAGCGGAAAGCAATGACACTGCAAAGCTTAACGAAATTTTAGATATGGATGAAGGCTCACGTTATATTGGTGAATTTGCGATCGGTTTTAATCCGCATATTTTACATCCGATGAACGATATTTTGTTTGATGAGAAGATTGCTGGAAGCTTGCATTTCACTCCTGGTCAAGCTTATGAAGAAACAGATAATGGTAATCGTTCTTCCGTTCACTGGGATTTAGTACTTATTCAACGTCCGGAATATGGCGGGGGAGAAATCTATTTTGACGATGTTCTTATTCGAAAAGATGGAATTTTTGTAATTCCTGAGCTAGAAGCATTAAATTCCGAGAACTTGAAATAATTGAAAATGAAGCGTTTTTAATATTTCCTCTTGCTGGATGTTACGTTTCGGGTTATCATGATGACAAAGCTAAGCTTCACTCAAAAAACTGGAGGGATATCCCATGTCAAACAATGCAGCTATCGTAGAAATTTCACAAACGGCTAGCCAATTCACTTCTTCTATCGTACTACAAGCCGAAAGCAAATATATTGATGTAAAAAGTATTCTTGGTCTGTTCACTACACTAATCGGTGGACATGCTTATGAGCTCCATGTTCACGGTCCTGACGCACAAGAAGCAAAAACGGCTATGGCTGAAGTATTCGCTAAACATAACCTTAACGTTACAGTTATTACTGAATAGTAGATCATGAATTTATGAAAGAGCAC
>NZ_JBFUHJ010000203.1:0-9232 GCF_056402455.1 Paenibacillus sp. P4_A7
TCATTGCAGTCGATTGCGATGAGTATCGGAGAAGATATGTTTCGTTTGCTCCGCTCACCTCAGCTGCCGCCAATTGAATCCATTCTAACAGCACTGCTCAATGAAATTACTGCCCACCCGAACCCCTTTGTTCTTGTCCTTGATGATTATCACGTGATTAAGGTCGGCCCTATTGATCATGCAATCGCCTTACTGCTTGACCGCATGCCGTCACAGATGCATTTGGTCATCGTAACTCGTGAAGATACACATCTACCTGTAGCCCGTTTACGTGTACGGGATCAATTGACCGAAGTTCGAGCTGCAGACTTGCGGTTCACGTCCTCTGAATCAGCTGAATTTCTGGGCCAAGTGATGGGTTTAAACCTTTCAACGGAAGAGATCACCTTGCTTGAATCCCGGACAGAAGGCTGGGTTGCCGGCTTACAATTAGCTGCCTTGTCAATGAAGGGTCATAAAGATCCATCCAGCTTCATTCAATCTTTCTCAGGTAGCCACCGTTACGTAGTAGATTATTTGGTTGAAGAAGTGCTGCAACAGCAATCCGCAAGCATTCAAACTTTTTTGCTGCACACCTCGATCCTCGACCGTTTATGCGGCCCCCTTTGTGATGCCATTCTTGGAAATGGAGCTGAGGGTCAACTTGCCCCTTCCAATTTTGGACAAAATACATTGGAATACCTCGATAGCATTAACCTTTTTATCGTCCCCTTGGACAACGAGAGGCGCTGGTACCGATATCACCATCTCTTTGCTGATTTATTGCAACAACGATTACATCAGATCATCACCTCGTCAACGAAACAAGAGGAGCAGTTCGTGGCCGAATTACATATTCGTGCCAGTGTATGGTATGAAGAGAATAGCTTTGAGGTAGAAGCTTTTCACCATGCTGCTGCTGCACGTGATATAGAACGAGCAGCACGTCTATTGGAAGGAAAGGGCGTGCCTTTGCTCTTTCGTGGAGCGGTAGCTCCAGTAATGAATTGGTTAGATCCGTTGCCAAAAAAGGAGCTAAATGCAAGACCTTCTCTGTGGGCGATGTATGCCTCTGCATTACTTATTGCGGGTCAAACGACAGGTGTTGAGGAGAAACTGCAAGCTGCTGAAAAAGCTCTGCAGGTTGCGGAGCAAGATGATAAGACACGAGATACGATCGGACATATTGCCGCTATACGTGCCGCGGTAGCTGTCAGTAAGCACCAAGCGGAAATTATCATTGCCGAGTCGAGACGCGCCCTCACCTATTTGAATCCTGACAACCTGGCTGTCCGCACAGCTACTACTTGGTCGCTGGGTTATGCTTACGAGCTGCAGGGGGATCGTGCTGCGGCCAGCAAGGCCTATACCGAAGCATTATCGATCAGTCAGATGATCGGACATGTCACGATCACTATTATGGCAACGCTTGGTTTAGGGAAAGTACAAGAATCTGAAAACCAGCTTTATGTGGCGGCTGAGACTTATCGGGCTGTTTTGAAATTGGCAGGTGACCCGCCGATGCCAGTTGCTTGCGAAGCACACTTAGGCTTAGCTCGTATATGTTATGAATGGAATGATCTAGATACGGCTATGTATCACGGACAAAAGAGCGTCCTACTTGCGCGACAATTAGAACACACAGACAGAGTGGTTGCAGGCGAGGTGTTTCTTGCAAGGTTGAAGCTTGCGCGAGGTGAGGTAAGTGAAGCGGTCGCTATTTTAGCTAAGGCTGACCATTTCACTCATCATCAAAATTTCGTCAGTCAGATGCCCCATATTGCTGATGCTCAGGTACTTACACTACTACATCAGGGCAATCTGGCGGCAGCCGCTCATTTGGCACAGAAGTATGAGCTTTATTTCAGCGAAGCTAGGGTGTATCTGGTGCAAGGAAATACGGAAGCAGCACTTTCCGTACTCGAACTATTGCGAGGAAAATTGGAAGCAAAGGATTTGAAGGATGAACGGCTCAAGGTAATGGTTCTACTGGCGGTTGCTTTGCATGCACATGGCGAGAAGGTAAAAGCTGCGGAAATACTGATAGATGCTCTGACGATGGCCGAGCCTGGAGGCTTCATCCGGATCTTTGTCGACGAAGGTATTTGGATGGAAAGGTTGTTGTGTGAAGTAGCTGCACTCGGAAAGATGCCGGATTATCTAGGTAAGTTGCTGGTTGAATTTCAAGCAGAAGATCTGAAAAATGAGATCAAAGCGGATCATCCTCGACTAGTCCAGTCTGCAAAGTCCCTTATCGAGCCACTAAGCGGTCGGGAGTTAGAAGTTCTGAGGCTCATTGCACAAGGACTATCGAATCGTGAGATAAGCGAGCAGCTTTTTCTCGCGCTAAGTACAGTCAAAGGGTATAACCGGATTATTTTTGATAAACTGCAGGTGACACGTCGCACCGAAGCAGTGGCATGTGCTCGAAGGTTGGGTTTGCTATAACTTAGCCGTCTTAGCAAACGCACCATATTTTTCAAAACCATACTTTAGTATCTATATATCAATACCACATTGCAGATATACTCTTAACAAATTGATGTTTAGGAGGAAACCTGTGAGAGCCATCGTCTGCACAAAATACGGATCACCGGATGTTCTGAAGCTCAAAGAGGTAGAAAAGCCTACTCCCAAGGACAATGAAGTACTAGTAAAGATTCATGCGACAACAGTGACATCAGGGGACTGTAGAGTTCGCGGATTCATAAGCCCTATTTCGTTGAGGATTCCCATGCGAATCGTATTAGGATTTAGAAAGCCAAGAAAACCTATACTGGGGGTAGAATTAGCTGGAGAAATTGAAGCCTTAGGTAAATCGGTTACACGCTATAAGAAGGGTGAGCAGATTTTTGCATTTAGGGGTATGCGATTTGGTGCTTATGCCGAGTATATCTGTCTCAGAGAAGATGAATTGGTGGCATTAAAACCAACCAATTTGACTTACGAGGAAGCCGCTGCCGTTCTTTTTGGGGGAACTACAGCCTTACATTTTCTAAGAAAAGGTAACGTCCAGAATGGTATGAAAGTGCTTATCTATGGAGCTTCTGGATCTGTAGGGACTTCGGCGGTACAGCTTGCCAAGTACTTTGGGGCAGAGGTTACGGGGGTATGCAGTACAACAAATATAGAATTGGTGAAATCACTGGGAGCCGATAAGATCATTGATTACACGAAAGAGGATTTTACCAACAGGGGTGAGCGTTATGACATCGTCTTTGATGCAGTCGGGAAAGCCTCTAAATCTGACTGTAAGAAAGCACTAACGCCAAAAGGGACATACGTGTCAGTTGAAGGGCAAGGGGTAGCAAAGGAGCGTGCAGAAGATTTAATTTTACTCAAGGAGCTTATTGAGACAGGGAAGATAAAATCAGTCATTGATAGATGTTATCCACTGGAACAGATTTCTGAGGCTCATAGCTATGTGGAAAAAGGGCACAAGAAGGGGAATGTAGTCATAACGGTGGATCATGCTAAATAAAACAAATCAACCACGCTCATTGGACGTGGTTGATTTGTTTTATTGCTAGGACAACTAAAGGGAAACCCCTTGGAATCAGTCCGCACGTACGTAAAGGATTACGAGTGACTCAAAGCAAGATCTCTCTGCTTGCTGAAGGCGACGATAACTCCAAATAACAGAAGGATGATGCCTGTGAATATAAACCCTTCGGTTATGTTGAAGGGCAACCAGCCTAACACGGAAGAGCCAGCAACAACACCTAAAGAGAAGAAGGCGTAGAAGTATCCATAAGCTTTCCCACGCAGCTCTGCTGGGGTAGCTTTTATCAGCATCGTATTAATAGAAGGGAACAAGAAGGCAAAGCCAACTCCATATAGACCTAACACGACGTAAAGCACTAATTCCGTGGATGATTGGCTAATAAGCAGCTGACTTAATCCCATTAAACCAATACCAATGGCCATCGTTTTTGATGGGGCGACACGATCGAAAATACGATTAGTAGGCAGAACAAATATTAGAACGGCGATGATCCCAAAGGTACTCATCAAGGTGCCGCTTAATCTCGAATCAAATCCAAGTGTTTGAACATGCAGAGGTAGCAAATAAGCGATCACGCCTTGTGAGAACATTAAGAAAAAAGCACCGCCATAAGCCTTGATTACACCTGAATTGAAAGTTGAGCCAATTGATTGCGTGACAGTATCGCCCTTCTCTTTCTTAAATGTCTTTGACTTGTACTTACCAAGAAAAATGGCGGACAAAATGGCAATTAATAAACCCATTACAGCTACGCACGTAAAGACGAAGGGTACGGAGGTTTTGCTTGCCATAATTCCGCTGAAAGCAGGACCGATAATAGCGGCTAGCCCCACAAATGTACCTGTGAAGGCAACTTTTTTCCCTTGCTGATCTTTTATCGTCGTATTCGCAGAGAATGTAAAAGCAGCAGGAACAATTAATCCAGCGACAAAACCATGTATGATTCGAACGATTATCAAAAATAAGGGTTGTTCGACGAAATGATATAGCAGCAGTGCGCCGCTTGATAAAAGCAATCCAACCATTAGTATTTTGAATGGCCCAACCTTGTCAGTCAATATACCAGATAAAATATTGCCAAGCGTATTGGCTAAAGAATATAATCCAATGACAAATCCTACAATAAAAGAGCTAGCACCGACGGAAGTCGCAAAAGTACTCATAACCGGCAGCTGCGAAAATAAATCAAAAAAAGAAAAGAATACGATACTGTACACGATCACAGCATAGTTAAAAGGTCTAATGCTATATTTGTCTTGCGCCTTCTTAAGCTTCCGATCCAGCAAAAAGTTTCCGAGTGGTACAAAAGCTGCGATTACTGCTGCAGCAGGCCAAAGCAGGCTCCACTTAACACGAAATGCAGCGTACAGGATCGCAAGTGCATATAGACTGAAAATCCCACCGTGAATACTGCCTACAATCGTTACGGCTTGTTCTATGCCCCATATATATTTCAAGGGCATAGCGATGCCGAGTAACACTAATAATGAAATACCATCTAAAAGTCCTGTTATACGTAAAATGTAAATCGGATGTGCTTTCACTTGTTATGCTCCTAGTTTATATTTTGAACAGACTACTCTATTCTAACACTTTATTAGGCAAGTAAAATAGGAAGGACTAGAATGGAAAATATAGAATACCTAAAATGACTGCTAAATTTACTAATGACATCCAAACCTAGCAGCAACAAGCAAGAAATGCACGGCAAGCAATAGCTACAAACCATATGATAATGAAGAAAGGAGGGGGATAAATGGATTGGTTCGAACGGATGAATCGTGCTCTCGACTATATTGAAGGTAATCTTGATGGAGATATCGATAATCAACATGCGGCGCAGCTGGCCTTGTGTTCTGTCTATCATTTTCAAAAAGTTTTTTCTATGATTACCGATATTCCGTTGGCAGAATATATTCGACGTCGCAGATTGACAATGGCTGCATTCGATATTCAGAATAGCCAAGTCAAAATTATCGATATTGCTTTAAAATACGGCTACGAGTCTCCGGAAGCATTCGCACGGGCCTTTCATGTGCTGCATGGACTTACTCCGACCTCTGCTCGGGGCGAAGGTGTCATGCTAAAAGCGTATCCCCGGCTCTCTTTTCATATATCAATTCGAGGAGATGTAGCTATGGATTACAGAATCATTAAGAAGGATGCATTTTCTGTTTACGGAATCGATCGTGTATTTACAACCGATCAAGAAGAACAGCTTAAAGCGATACCACAATTTTGGATTGATTGCGCACAGGACGGAAGTCTTGAGAAGCTGGCTCTTTCGGCACAAACGGACGGACTTAGCCCAATTAACGCGGTTTGTTGGGGTAATGAGGGCAAGATGGATAGTTCGTTCCGATATATGCTTTTCAACTACATGACAGATCAATGCAACGCGGAAGGTTATACGTTGTTGGATGTTCCTGCCTCGACATGGGCTATCTTCAGATCAAGAGAACATGCAATGGAAGAAACGAGTGCTGTTATTCAAGAAATGAATAAGAGAATCTATACCGAATGGTTGCCTACAGCGTCATACAACAAAGTCGATGAATTTGAACTGGAATTGTATAAAGGAAATGATGCGCAATGCTATTGTGAAGTATGGATACGGGTCGTACCTAAGTCTTAGACACAACTTTAGAACAACAAAGAAGCAGCCATTAATGGTTGCTACTTTGTTGTTCTAGCTCAGATTGTATAGTAAAGAAAGTGACGATAGTAAAGCGAGAGAAGAAAATCTGTCCAGATGGTTGATGAGAATGGTTTTTTAATAAAGAACCCGAGAGAGGCCGCTTGTTTTAAAGTGTCCATCTTTCGGGTTATTAGGGCAGTAATGCCCGATAAAAGGGAATTGTTACTGCGTGCTGTTTATTTTACTAAATGACCGTTCAGATGAAATGCGAATACTCGCGAATAAGCTCAATAGTATTAACACCAGATTAAATCCCATCGTTACAGTTAAACCGGATTGCATCGTCATTCCGGCAGCCTGACTAACAACAAGGATAGCACCACCAATACCGATGACCACACCGGGCGTAAAAGAATCCGCAAATTGTAAATTGGCAGAGGTTTCGCCAGCCCCTTCTTCTCCCGTATGGGAAAATGCGACAGCACCGCTCGTTGGATGTGATAATCCCATTCCGATTCCCGCAATGATTTGCCCAATTACGGCTAAGACAACCGTTACGGATGGAATCCAAAACACAACTGCAAATCCTATTATAAGCAGCAGTACTCCCGTGATGATTCTTTTGTTACGCCCGCGCCCCTGATCTGCCATATCCCACCGTCCTTGCAGATAAGAAAAGAGACACCAGCTTAACGCGGCGCTGGCCACAATTAATCCAGCATGAGCGGGTTTAATACCTTTCACATCAATTAAGGCCAATACTAAAAAATTTTGTGTGCTGACATAGGCGGCAAAGAACAGTCCACGTGTTGCTAAAATAGCTGGCATGCCTCTACGGAATATAAGCGTTCCCTTTGGCAGCAGCTTGCGGAGAGGATAGGACATTAACGCTGCACCGATAATGCTGAATACAACCCCTACAATTTCCGGCAGCTTGCCTAGGCCAACCAAGAAAATACTAGTACCAATCGTTAAAAATATAGCCATCCAAGTAGCTGTGGCTCCATTCCCCGCTGTTGTACCCTGTACCTTTAGTTTCCTAAATGCCGGTATACTAAGTAGCGCTGATAAAACAAGAATCGGCAATATGACCCAGAAAGCGAACCGCCAAGACCACTGTTCTGCAATCAAACCAGCAACATAAGGCCCGAGCATCGACGGAAGAACATAGGCTGTACCAAATGCTCCGAGTATTTTGGCACGTAATTCATCAGGGTAACTTAGTGAGATAGCGGTGTAAACGCAAGTCATCATAGCACCAGCACCAAGGCCCTGCATCGCTCGTGCCACTATCATCATATACATGTCGCTTGCAGTAGCGGCAACAATTAGCCCTGCGATAAACAAAACAAGTGCGGAAGTAAACGGTACTGCGGGTCCTTTTTTATCAATGATACGTCCGACAACCAAAGTGCCTACAATCTGAGCAAGTAGATAGGTACTAAATATCCAACCAAATAGATGAATACCATTCAAATCACTTGCTATGGAAGGGGCGATCGTGGTTACTGCTAAGCCCTCGAATCCGACTGCCATCACTGACAAAATAATTCCTATCGTTAGTGCAAAATAACGTGGACTGAAAATGCTTTGAGTAGTAGACAAAAAATATGACCTCCGAGTATTTTTTATGTACACAACTAATCTGCCTAGGGAGTAAACAAATTTGCTTGTAAACATAAAATTACAATTCGGCGCATACTTTGTCAACATGTTTATTTAAAATGTATATTAATGTGCATTAGCCGAAGATATACGAATACGCTCATAGTTTCAACAGGCAAAGAGAAGAGCTTACTCTTCATTTGTCTGATTTGACTGTATTTCATCCAATCCAATCCAATCGTCCATTCTCAGAAAAAGAGCTCCAAACCTCCTATTTGATTGTACATTTTCCATTCAAACACATTGAAACATGCAGGGTCGCTGGTATTTGAGTGCACAATATCCAATCAAATCTCTCACCCGTTTGAAACGATGCGATAATGCTCAATTACACGCTCAAATTTCTGGAAGCTAGCATTATAAAATTACAGATATTGTCGATTTAATTTTGTAATATAGTCTTGTTATAAGTACAAGATATGATAGTATAAGAGAATAAAAGCTAAACAGTTAATGGCAAACCTGTCGAAAGGTAGGGACGCAAAGCTATAGGGCCTTCTTTTGAGATGGCAGCCAGTTACCGAATGGACAAGCTTTTTTTGTTTGAATTAAAACTTTATACGATAATGGCAAACCTGTCGAAAGGCAGGGACGCAAAGCTATAGGGCCTTCTTACATGAGATGGTAGCCTGGCCACCGAAGGGAGTTTTATTAATGCGGAAGTTTATGCTATTTGTAGCCGCACTTGTCATTCTATGTCCTTTATTTAATGGAGCAGCGGTCGATGCTGCAGAGGTTAATTCTTGGTTAAATAAAACTGATTTGAGCAAGGGTATCATTAGCGTGGAATATAAAGTGAAGGCTAACGTTAAGACAAAGCTATTGATTGTTAAAGGCGAGGAGAAATATTCCTATAATTTAACTGCTGGTTTGAAAGAGGAGTCATTTGCTCTTCAATTAGGTAACGGCGATTATGCGATTAGCGTTTTGGAAAATAAAAGCGGAAATCAGTATAAAGTTATATACAAGGACACCGTCAAACTTAATCTGAAGGAAAGCACGAGTGTGTTCTTGAATTCGATTCAGAATGTAAATTGGAATGATAAAAACAAAGCCATTCAAAAGTCGAAAGAGTTAACGAAAAACCTAAAAACAGATGATGACAAAGTGAAAGAAATTTATAAATATATCATTAATAACATTAAATATGATAAAAAGCTGGCAGCAACTGGCGTATCTTCGGACTATCTGCCTCAAATCGATCGCACATTGATGTCGAAAAAAGATATATGCTATGGATATTCTGCATTGTTTGCAGCGATGCTTCGCAGTGAAGGAATTCCTGCTAAGCTAGTTATGGGTACAACTGATTATGTGAGTACCTATCACGCTTGGAATGAGGTTTATTTAAATAATAAATGGGTTATTATTGACACAACGGTTGATGCAGGCTGGAATGGCACGACTACAGCTTTTACGATGCTAAAGGATGCCTCTAAGTATAC
>NZ_JBFUHJ010000204.1:0-9217 GCF_056402455.1 Paenibacillus sp. P4_A7
GGTATACGAGAGTCTGAACGGCTCTCTTAAAAAACTCTTTACCCATTTCATTCAGTAGGATCGAGATGGTAATAGGTATAAGTAGTCCGCCTATTATTTTCATTATCGCAATAAATAGAGTATTGAACATAATCCGATCAATATCAGGATATTCCAGCATGTATTCGAAATTTTTCCATCCAACCCATGGCGAATTAAATATCCCGCGCGTTGGAATATACTTCTCAAAGGCAATAGCGACACCCACCATTGGCACATAACTGAATATAATTGCAATTATTATACCTGGCAGCAGCAATAAATGAAGCGGCCATTCCTTTGCAAACCTTTTGATGATCATTCCAAACTACCTCCCAAGCGTAAACAGCTGATGCTGACCTTAGCAATGCAATCTCGTTTCACGGTGAAATATTGACTGTGTATATTTTCAAAAAAATCAGGAGGAGACCCCACAGCTTGCAGCTCCCCTCCCTACGCGATGGTTATTACTTTGCTACGCTTGCGTGCCACTCATTAACTTCTTTTGTCATATCGTCGCCGCCAAGCTTCTTCCAATCTTCAACAAACTTATCAAACTCATCTATCGAAACCTGATTCATAATAATTTTAATAAACACTTCGTTCATCTTTGCATCAAGTATCGGTTTTTTCTCAAGCATTATGGGACCTGTACCTCCATAAAACTCATTAAAATGGTAGAGATCCTTTTTCAAATAGTCATACATGATGGATAAGGCTCCCTTAGGTCCCGAAATCGGATATTCTGCCCATTCTTTCATATCTCCGTCCAAGTATTTCATGATTTTCCCATAACGATTTGGTGCTTCTAGGCCAGTGAGTGAAGAAGGATCCTTCGCTTCAATCGCTTTAGGTACAACATCACCTAACATTACTGTCTCCGTCTGAGAGAATACACGGACTGGACTTAGTTTCCAGTAATTCACAGCCTCTTCGTTCTGAAGGAGGTATACTTTGTCTGATTCCTCGGGCTTCGTGTAAATCTGTACCCATTTGTTGAGAAGTCGAATGACGGCTTCTGGGTTTTTCATTTTTTTGGATACGACGTAGTAACCGGCAACTCCCAGCTCGACTTGTGACAGCGCAGGCTTGTCGTCAATAGATACGATTGGGTATGGCCACCAATCTTGCGCCAATTTTCCATCTTGAATCGCACTGGTGACCAGTGGCCATCCACTGAGCCAGAAAGGACCATATACAACACCGATTTTGTCACCTGCAAGCAGCTCATTTTCCTTCGTAACATCTTTAACACCGAATTCCGGATCGATCAGTCCATCTTTATACATATCTTGCAACTGCTTCAACGCTTGCTTCATTTCCAGCTGGATATTACCATTCACCAGCTGTCCGGAAGCATCTTTCACCCATTGATTTGGATAGGCATGGAATCCATTAAAGAAACCTTTAATATCAAATGTTCCGTCCAAGAAAAATTCTTTTGTCATTGGGATGCCGTAAGATTTGCCCGTTCCTCCTGGATCCTGTGTCACGAAAGCCTTTGCGATATCGATAACATCCTGCATGGTTTTTGGCTCTGACAGATTTAACTTCTTCAGCCAATCTCTTCTGATCCATACTTGAGTGGATGAAGTATAAGGGCCATTGGTAAGAGGGATGGCCATCAGCTTCCCATTGCTTTTAGCGGAATCCAACTGCTTACCTCCATCTCCGGTTAAGTAAGCTTTTGTCTCCTCGGTAGCCGTTTTCTCATAGACATCTGTAAGATCCATAATCATGTCGGCTTCAATAAGCTGCTGCAGCTTTGCCATATCGTCAACCAACATAAGATCCGGAATATCATTTGATGAAATACTCATTTGCACCTTCTGGGGATACTGAGTCGTCTCTGCAACCCATAAGTTTTTAATTGTAATGCCAAGGTCTCTCTGAAGTGCATCGGTTACAGCATTTTTATCAATGGTTTCTCCCGAGATGTACTTAATATCCGCAGCATTATCACGACCCATCGTAATTTCTACAGGCTCTGGTTTCTCGTTTTTCGGTTCACTTGTTTCAACCGCGTTACTGCTTTCTGGTGCCTGGGTGGATGATCCTTCGTTCGAATTGTTGCCGCTGCAAGCACTTACAAAAGTCAACACCACAATCAAAATACAGGATAAAATCAATCTCTCCTTGCGCTTCATCGTGAATCCCCCTCGTCATTTTCTGGAGTGTTGAGTATCTAGGCTACTGCAGCCAGATGTGACATTAAATTTACATTTGTTGCAAGATTTAATGTCAACTATCTCCCATAAGTTAATTATAGTAGCTTCTGAACGCCAACTCTATACGCATGACTTTACATCGATGCACAGTTTTTTACATCCATGCTTTAAGATCCACTTGCTCTCTGTAGAACGGTCACTGTTAATGGAGCGAAATTCACTTTCAAAGCAGTCCAGTATTGCTCACTTCGTAAATCGAGCTGATGTCCCATCGGGTTATTACGGTTAAACAGCTTCCAATTATCATCAGTTAAATCCGCTCCTGCAAGCTCGATACTATCCAATTCGTCTAATGAGTTATTTATAATTGCGATGAATTGTTGATTACCGGATCTGAATTCGTATACAGCAACATGTGGAGAATAGCTCGTAACCATTAATGGCTTAGGAGCCCCCATCCTATTTATTATTTCCTGAAGCACGGCACGACGGATCGGATTAAGCAGACCTTCTGGATCTTTCTGTCTATATGGTAAAATAAAAACGCGCTCATCCACGATGGTCATTCCTGGRCAAATAGCTTCTCCTTGTACATTCAAAATTCGTGAGATCACTTCTGCGGAGCCTTGTTCATATTGAATGTCCAAACAATGTCCTAAGGTAAGATAAGGTCTCATCCTCCCTTCTTTCGTTYTTGAGTATTCTTGACCGTTCACAATTTGTTCTATTGATTGCATCTTTAGCCAAGTTACATGCTTCACACCACATAATGAACCTAGTCCCATCTCATATAACGTGTACAGCGCATCTCCGTCCAAAAGAATGCAATGAGCTGCGAATAGCTCACGTATTTGTTTCTCATCGTAATTGCGAAGAATTTGCCCGGATAAAGCTATGATCCCTTCCTTTTCAGGCCACTCTACCACATATTTGTTAGCTATTCCGTATGACGAAAGTAAGCTTGCCCAAAATGTCTCCATTGGGTTTAGCGCTTCCATAGAACGCTGCGTAGTCGTATGTAGAGAGTAAGAGGAACGTTCATTTACAAGCACCTGTACGCCAGTCATCTGATCTACTTTGAGTTCCATTGAAGCTACAGCATTTAAAAAATCTTTCTCTTCATTTAACCAACGTTCTGCCTGTTCCTCGGGATATAAACCATTGCCAAGCATATCGATAATATTTAAGGTAATCCCTTTACTACCAAGCAGTAAAGAGGATTCCAATTGATACTTCTGAAAGGACTTCGATTTGGAGAAGGAGGTATATGGAACGTTCTCCAGTTCCGGGAATGTTTCCGTATGTTCAGGAAGGAAAGCAGCCGTCAAACGTGATACTTCATTGAAATACCAAGAGTACAACATACCACTAGTTTCCCGATAGGCAGGTAAATGAGGTCGAACTATGGCTGGCTGGTCACCGTCAAATGCTGCCATCATCCCATGCCAGTCCCGGCCTTCCGCAGCGTGTACACTAGGCATACTCGTCATTAAGCCAATTCGTGTATGAGGCGAGACACGGTGTACCGCATCACTTATCGTTTCCGCCAATTGGACCATCGTCTGTCGGCAGGATTCCAACCAAATCTGGCGATATTCATGCGGCGCTCCGGACGCTAGTAAACCTCTAACGAATTTCTCACGATCCACAGAGGATTCACCTGCTTGCTTGGCAAACTCGTTTAAATGCGCCTCGCAGAAGCATCCACCCCACACGAGAGGAGCATGATTATGGAAGCGGAAATCATCCTCCACCCATAGTGAATAAGGCTGCAGACTTGCATAATAAGCATACATTTCAATGATGTAGCTCCTCCACTCTGGACATAGAGGGCATACCGCGACAGTAGATTGATTCCCGTGTGGATCGACCATCAATTGAAAGTTAAGATCTGGGGACAGATGATTACCTGCAGAATCATGCAGGAGCGTATTTAATGGATTGACCGAAGTTGTAACCCCAATCTTATCCAGCTCAATTTTCGCCCGACCTATCATTTCAATCCAAGGCTTTACTTCTTCCATCGTATTATGTCGAAGATTTAATGGCTCTATAAAGAACATAACATCATCAATTCTACCCTTGCGACAAAACGCGACTAATGCTTCAAGACGTTCTTCTTCCCAATGGCCTGGCTGCAGGGTATAACGCAGCATATATGCATACTTTGACATGTTCGACCCATCCTATTTTCTTATTTGGTTTTTCGTTTGATTTGTACATGATAAAACGAGAGCATTGGCAGATGAGTACCCGTATCCAAAATCGGAAAAGCAGACGGATTAGCTTCGTATGTGCCGTGGACGAAACAAGTGCCTTCGATGGATCGTGGAAGGGTGAGTTGAACCTTGTTCTTATTCAGAATTGTCCACTGTGTAATCATCTCGAGACCTCGCTCATCATCAATCGAAAAAAGACACTCTCCTGGTCCGATTGCAAATAACTCACCAAGTACATCTGTAAACTCTACTATTACCGTTTGTTTCCCTTCCAAGGTGCGGGGGCCGTGCACTGCTTCCCTCACATTCGGAGCCTGATAAGGTACTGACTTCCCATACTGTGTAGCCAATGCCACTCTTGCCAATCGTCCGCCGATCAGCAAATTTCCTGCAGGGCTATTATGAATATTATCCGAGAGCGGGCTATCGAGCGAGGGTACGACATACACTTGATCGTCCCGCATTGCCGCGAGCCGTTGAGCTTCGCGAACCATTCCCCAATATCGGTTTCCTTCTTCACCATCCGCATACCCTGCATATCGATTTAGCTGTACAGTCAAAACCGGCAGCTCACGATTCTGCCATTCATTTCGCCAATGATCCACCATTTGTGTGAACCTATCTAGATACGATGGAGCGTTTATTGCATCGCAGTCGCTGCATCCCTGATACCATAACATCCCACTCACTTGCCCGCCTGCTGAATATATGACCTCCATCATATTGCGGTATAAATCACCGATTTCATTCGGATTCCATCTCTCCAACGGGGAACCACCTAAAGCGGTTTGAAGAAGACCGATCGGAATACCCGTCTCTTTCTTGATCAACTTCGCAAATGCAAGGTAGGGGGAGTGTCCAGGATTTACCGGCTCGCCATTCAACATTTGAACCGATTGCGTTGATTCATTGAAGGGATGTGTCGCCAAATCCCATTTCCCATTATGCCGCAGTAGGTGAACACCCATTTCTGGCGGGTCATAAACGGCCCCTCTGCCATAACCTGTCGCGTTGCTTTGCCCCGCGATCACCCATATGTCTCCAACGGCTACATGGTGAATCATATCGCCGCGTGTAGAGAGCTCCATTGGCTGCTGCTCATTCAGACGAAGGCAAGTTTCAATTCTATACAAGCCTCCAGTGGGAATATGTGTAATGCTCACATTCCATTCTGCGCCCGCGTTCATGGAACACCGTTTCCAAGGCACGACAGGCCCACTGCCATCTTCATTAACTACACAAGCATAGACGTAAGCCTCTTCTGAGAAAGTACCTTGATTCATCGACCACGTTCCTCTTAAATCAATTGCACCAAAGCCTTGAATACGCTGTAAAATTGCCCAATGCTGCGGTCCTTGAGTGATTTGAACACCAAATTGTTTGTTAGTCAAGTTATGCCCTCCGATATTCATGACGTCCTATTCTGTGTATTATATAGGTGCCCACGAGACCAATCTATACACTTGTTTTTACATTCATGTGCATCTTTTTACGGCTCAAAAAAACGCCCCACTCTTGAGATGAATTTTGAAATACATTCATTTTGACTTCCAAGAGTGGAGCGCTTCCGTCTAACACCTAATCGGCAGCTGTCTATTTAATTGTCATCAAGTTTATATCTAAATTATAAAAGGTAAATAATAAAGTCTCTATACTCATTTCGTTACTTTAGTGTGCATTTGTTTACACTAGTGCTCACTTACTCCCAATCAATCGTTTGAAAAGTGTCTGTTCGAGAGGATTCTCTAGCTTTCAGGCACAATAATCCACTTAACAAGCCTTCACCCAATGAAYGGATTGGGTCAGCACCATTTCGCATCATTGCYACGAAGTTAGCAGCCAATGCGGCATCTCCGCCGAAATGCTCTTCTCCCGGATCAATATCATACGTTTCAACTCTAGCAGTATGATGCATGAATACTTTGATTTGGTTCGTAAAAAAATCAAATTCTATCGTTCCTTTATACCCCATAAAACGTGCTCCTCTAGCCGCTGCCCCTCTACGTACAAAAAAGTTCTGCGAATAGGTAGCATGCATGCCACTTTCATAACGGATCAGAGCACTCCCTGAATCCTCGTTACCCGTATCTTTCGCAAAGCAACAATAAGCCCATGTATCCCGAGTCTCTTTGTCTGCAAAAGCCGTGCTTTCTTCGCATGTTCTATTCTCATCGCAATCGACGCATTTCAGTCCCGCAGGTTTTGTTCCCGTGAAAATTCGTTTTGAGGTCATTGCGCTTATACTTATCGGTCGTAACTGAAGGACATCGGTTATATAATCGAAGTCGTGCGTTGCCTTCTGAAGGAACATACCGCCCGTCTCATTCTCATCACGATACCAATTATGATAGTAAATGCCTCCGTAAGGAACGTTATTAACGGCCTGAACATGCTCAACAGTACCAATTTTCCCAGATTGGATAATTTCTTTCACCATGTTGACCATAGAGGTCAAGCTTAGCGGAAAAGAGACCAGCACCTTCGACTTCCCGGACTCGTAGCCCTGTTTCAACCGACGCAAGTCATCCATATTCGTAGCTACCGGCTTCTCCAAAAATAACGGAATACCTGATGGCATAACCTTGAGCGCCATTTCAGTATGCAAGGAGCAGCGAGTACCTATCAGTATTCCATCCAGCTCCTCGCCTGCAATCATTTCCTCAGGCGTATCATAAAAGTTGACTTTATCCAATCCGTTATTTTCCCGGTTTCTCTTAAACTCGTCGTTTCTGACATCTACGATGGCAGCGATCCTGCAGTCGCTATCGTATTTCACGATGGACTGAAGCATATTACGAATGCGACTGCCGTAACCTATGACTCCCAGTTTCATGCTTGGTCCTCCAGTCATATATTTTTGAAATCCATCGCACACGGACTAACCTATGTTTACGACCTTCCAGCCCATCGTTTCGCCAAATCGTTCCAACACTTTCTCCACTTCACCATAAACGATAACGCCATGGTGAGTACCACCGTTTTTGCTGAATGAGGTTAAGAAATCAGAAACCGGCATGCTTGGCTCAAACCAGCCGCGGATCGCGTCTGGCATCCGATCCTCGCCTTGTACCTCCAGCATCTCCACAGGTGATAAAATCATGGAGTAGGTGTCGTCCTTCCCCGGTGCTAAGCTGACATAAACTGCTTTTCCACCACGGAATCTCCCATAGGCGACGACAGGACTTCCCGCGTCAGTAAAAGGAAATGCCTTCTCCTGAAGTGTCATCTTCTCAGCCGCAATGCGCACATTCATCTCGCCCATGTGGCTGACTAGTATACGGTTGTTTTGCCAGTCTGGACAAAACATCTCTGCGAATGACGTTTCTGGGTATACGGAAAGCAGTGCACCAACTAAAGCAGCGGTAAGGACATCCCCTTCTCCCGCATAGCCTATCCCTCTTTCCATCGCTTTGCTTGCTTCCATGAACGGCATGCAAGGAAGACCCGATTGCTTCGTTATGTCCATAAAGTTTACGGTAAACGCCGTTAAGTTGTTTTTCTCCACCAAACTTCTAACCATTAGGCATGCTTCGGTCGACTGCTTGTAAACGTCTTGGTCTAGACTTATGGACTTAAAGCGTTCCCGATCAACTCTCATTTCTTCTTCAATCTGTACTTCCGTTACCGCTTCAAATCTCGTTTGATCATCAGTGAGATCAAATTCGATTGTCTCCATACCAATGGTAGACCGTAGAACATCAGTCGGCACTAGAAAATCTCCCATGCCTTCGAACGAGCGTCCTAGTCTTCCCACTCTCGCTGTCTTCATGCTTTTTGTCATTCTTGCGGCTTTGACGCAATCCGTTACTCGATCCAGCACATCCGACTGAGACCAATGCCCCGCTTCAATCTGAAACTCTTTCCCGTTGCGCAGCAAGAGATTGCACATGTCTTGTACACCGTGTATGCCGTGATTGTACATGATTTCATCTGGCAGCTGCAGCGGACTTAAATCAAAAGTCGGAGTCGTGTCAAGGATGACGAGCGGAAGCTCTGTAGCTGCCAAGAGACTCGCGGATTCAAGTGAAGGAGAATAGGCCAGATGCAAGGTCACGACAGCATCGACATCCTCTTGCTTGAAGATTTGAAGGGCTTCCTCGAACTCAGACTTAATCCTGCATAGCTGAACGGAAACCACGTTCAACCCTTTATTTTGAAGCTGGCTTGTAATCGTATCATGAAAGGCATCCGCTCTTTCTCTGATTTCAGGCCAATGATCGTCGTATAATTTAATGTACAAGGGCAACAGTCCGATTTTTAGCTTCTCCATCCGTCATTCTCCTTCTTCTTATCGATTATTGATACTATTGATAAGTGCGTAAGCATTATTGTAGAATACGTCTTCGATGTCCTGCTTCGTTAAACCCTCCGCCTCAGCGGCCAACCTGAACGCTTCGATCTCCTCATACATGAAGAACGTTAAGGCATCCGCCTCCTCATTCTCCACCTCGCGCATATGTTTGTCGTCTGAAACATCCCCGTATAATCCCTTTGGAACTAAATTCACATAATTTCCGTCTTGGCAAATTCGTCTAGTCCTCATTCGTAGAATAGGCAGGTCACTTCCGAAAAGAATACGTTTTGGTCCTACCGCTTTAATCAGCTGTTGGAAAACATAATCATTCGTATTTGCACTAATATCGAATACCATATTTTTCGTCTCGGCTAGAACTTCGAATGCGTCTCCAATATCCTCAGGGCAATAAGCTCTACCGACATGGGCTACAATCAGTTTGACTGACGGATATTTTCTTTCAATCTCCAATAATTGCGCGAGATTTACGGGATCCTTCAGTCTGCCGTCTCTCGGGA
>NZ_JBFUHJ010000205.1:0-9214 GCF_056402455.1 Paenibacillus sp. P4_A7
GAACCGATCCTCCCATTCCAATCTGTAATCCAGTCTAGGTAGATCGCGCTTAGCATTCGGCGTATACACATTAACGAGATAGAAATGATCAAATTCAAGTGTAATGACTCGTCCCTCAGGCTCGTTGTCTTCCTCCAAACCATATCGCACGGAGAGGGGTTTTATTCTTGTAAAAATAGCTGTACCGGAATAGCCCTTCTTAATCGCGTAATTCCAATACTGATGATATTCCTCGCCAATTTCCAAATTAATTTGGCCTTCTTGCAGCTTAGACTCCTGAATGCAAAATATATCCGCATTTATTCCTTCGAAATAATCAATAAATCCTTTGGTTACACAGGCTCTTAGTCCGTTAACATTCCAAGAAACAAGTTTCATTAATAATAATCTCCTTACCGTACAAACATTATTTATTTTCCTAGTGTATCATAAATTTATTTTATGATTGGCAACACCGTATAAATAATGTGTTTATGGAGATTATTTTTTCGTAGTGGCGATTGCTAAGTTGAATGGATGGGGTAATCGTATATTTTAGAGGTGGTACATTCCCGGATTGTTTACATTTCCCTATTTATTAATAGTGCTAAATGAGTTAATATTAACTTAACATTCACGATTACATTAGCCGTCTATCCATGACGGCTATTTTTCTTTTTGTATCGTAATAAGAGGAGTGAAATAGATTGGATTTCAAAATAAATGATTTTCGAAGGTCGCCTTTTATACTCACTTTTATATTAGTTATGTTGAAAATGATCCTTTTCCGTCAATTTATATTTCAGGGCATTCAGGTCGATAGACTACTGACGGATGCTGCAGCTGTATTAACATTACTATGTGTTGCAGAATTATTAACTACGGCGAGATGGAAGGGCATCGTGTTTGGATCGTTAAATGCGATATTGTCCTTGCTGCTCTTCGCCTCGACTTTATATTTCAGCTATTACGGTACCGTACCTACCTATACAGCACTGCATGGTCTGGATCAAGTGCTGCAAATTAAGGATAGCGTTGGTGCAACGATTCAGCTTACAAATTATTTGTTCTTCCTAGATATAGTTGTGATTGCTATTCTTTACTTCGTTAATCTAAACCGAGGCGTTAGATCAGTAAAGCGCAAGCCAGTAGCCAAACCACTTTACGTTATTATTGCAACATTAGTATGTGTAGTTATATCTGGCGCATACATCCGGGGAGGCAGTACAATTCCGAATGAGCTTGTTCAAGCGGAAAGTCTTGGTTTTCTGGATTATCAAGTAGCAGCAGCGATAAAGGTAAGTAAAGAAGAGATCGCGGCAAAGAACGGAAGCGTTGAAGAAACCGCTGCTGCTGTAGAAGATTTGAAGAATTCTTACAACAATCAAGAAGAAAGTGCAGAGGTTGCTGGAACGCCTAATTACTTTGGTGCAGCTAAGGGCAAAAACGTCATCGTTATCCAGATGGAGGCATTTCAGAATTTCCCGATCAACTTATCAGTCGGGGGACAAGAAGTAACTCCAGTGCTCAATCAGCTTGCCAAAGAGAGCTTCTACTTCCCGCATTTTTATCAACAAATCGGGCAAGGCAACACATCAGATGCAGAGTTCATGTCTAATACATCCATCTATCCGACAGGCTCTATTGCTATGTCTACCGGATTCGGAGATAAAGTACTCCCTAGCTTGCCGAGGGTGCTTGAGAAACACAGTTATGTGTCTAACACATTTCATGTGAATGATGTAACGTTCTGGGATCGGAATCAGATGTATCCTGCGCTTGGCTTTACGAAATATTATGACAAGCCTTCATTCAAAAATGACAACTTTAACGGCTTCGGCGCTTCTGATATTGAGATGTACCGTGTTGGACTTGAGAAGCTGACGGCGCTCCATGAGCAGGACAAGCCGTTTTATGCGCAGTTCGTCACTACCTCTAGCCATCATCCTTTTAAGGTGCCGACGGAGCTTCAGAGATTAACAGTACCTGAGTCGTTGCAAGGAAAACAGCTAGGCAATTATCTTGAAGCTATTAATTATACGGACTATGCGATTGGTGAATTAATTAAGGGCCTTAAAGCAAATGGTATGTGGGAAGATACAGTGCTTGTTCTGTATGGTGACCACTTCGGGCTGCAAACGAAGGATAATGAAGCTTCATGGGTAAGCTCGGAACTTGGTATTAAATATGATGAACGAATTAGTCGTTTTAATATTCCTTTTTTCGTACATGTGCCAGGAACAGAAGGCAAAGTAATGGATCAGGTGGGCGGACAGGTCGATATTATGCCAACGATCTCGAACTTGCTTGGCGTCTCACTAGAAGAAGAGGGCTACACCGCATTTGGTCATGATTTGCTGAACATTGATCAGAATGTGCTAGGGATGAGATATTATTTGCCGACAGGTTCATTCTTCAATAACGACATCTTGTTCGTACCGGGTAAAGGCTTTGAGGATGGAACTGCCGTTGATCTAAGAACATTAGAGCCGGTAACTGACTTTAGCAAGTACCGCAAGGATTACGATTATATTTTGGAACTGATGAAGGTGTCTGATGAATACGTGAAACAGCTTCCCAAAAGATAGACCATTATAATTGAATGAGATCGAGCACCTCTTGTCCTTTTGGGATAGGGGTGCTCTTTTTGTACATACTTTTTCAAAAATAGTAACAAAATGGATTTGTAACCGTCTATATCATTATGAAAATGAATATGGAGGAAATAAGACATGTCCAGTGAAAAGAGAAGCCTTGTCATTATTTCATTAAGTGTGATTGTAATCCTCGTGGTGCTAGTGAATCCATTACCTTATTCATCGAAACAGGATGTACAAAATACAACGGAGTCCATACAAAATGCAGCAGCCACAACACCGATTCCCGTGAGTATCGAATCTTCTGAAGCTGCGGGGAAGACTCATTTCCCAGCGTTAATAGTGAGCGCCGTCGATGCAGAACGCGGGTTTCAGTTAACCTTTGACGAAGAACAGCATCCCGATTTTTATGCGACGGTAAGTACACCGTCTTTCATAGTTCATGCCGTCTCCCGTTATGATTATGACGAGAAAGCTAGCCACGATAGTGTAACGATGGGTTATGACGCAGTCGTTGTTAATCCGAAAACGAGTGAAATTAAAGTGTATCCGATGTATGAAGCGAGCTCAGATAGTTATTTGAATTACCCAGGTATTTTTACTTTTATAGATGATCAGTATGTAATGTTCGTCATGCCCATTACGAAAGATGATAAGCTTACCTATCATTTAGTACGATTAAATATCGAGAATGGCGAGATCTCGACGATAGCTGAGCGTTTTTGGGAAGTTGATAAAAATGACGAGCAAGCAGTAAACGATTATATACTTAGCACTCACTACACAGAGCAGGCGAATGGTTCGTATGGCAAGCTTATGATAACCAGCTATAAAGGGCGAGTGTGGGTTATCGATGTTGCTACTCAAAAGGTGTTATCCAGTGGGGAAAACCTGTATCCGGCTTACGGTGATCTGGGCAGTACCCCGCCACGTGAGCTGGTGTTTCCTTCTCCAGATTTAGAAAGGTTCGTTTATCAAGAAAAGAATGGGCGCAACTTTAAGATCATAGATACGGATTCATGGGGAGCGGTTGGAGAATTCAGTTTTGATGACAAGACGTCATTAATGGAGCCTGGAATCGAATGGAGTCCAGATAGTAGTTCGTTTTATATCGAGCATGGTTCTTCGGATAAGGCCATTGGTATTTCAGGGGACAACGGCATGCTTCTATTTGCCGAAGGGATACGTTTCTATAATCGTAACGGTGTATTGTTCCAAACATTTGACTTGCCTAAAGACTCTAATAAGAGAATGAACGTGTATGGCTGGGAAGGTGCGGATAAGATTTGGATCGAGGATTTCCAGCCTGTCTTGCAAGAACGTGGAGATCCGCTAAAGAAGAACAGCAGCTACAAACTGTACGACATGGCGACGGGCAAACAAACAGCTTACAAGACAACGGATGATTTCAGCAAAATGAAGGATGCATCTGTAATTAGAAGAGATACGGGGTATAATTTTCTTTCACCTTCCTATCTGCTTGTTGATCGGAACAAGCAGCTTATATGGCAGTCACCAGTTGAAGCAGAGACAATACTCAGTAATGATAGGAATGATACAGACGAAACGGATCATCAACTATACTCGCAAATCGTTACGGATGGACATAGTTATATTCGTCAATGGAACGGGGAGCAGGACAAATTCAAGCGGATTGTATCAGATGAAGGTGAATTTTTCAATAATGAGATGTTATACGATTTGCCGACCATTCATCATAATGAGTGGCTTCTCTATGAGCGACGAGCTCAGAGGCGCATTGATTATGTAAGGTTTGTGAATGGGGTGGAGAGGGATGCCGAGGGGCTTCCGATCGTACCTGTTGATTTTCAAGAACAGAGGGATAATGACTCAAAATGGTGGGAGACAGCTAATGATAGCTATATCCAGAAAAACGAGGCTACCGATCTCAGAGCAAGAGGTATCTCTCGATATGGAAAGCTCGAGTTATTTTCTGAGCCGGGAGAGCTGTCTAGGCTAACAGGCAGCAGTTCCCTCTATTACGGGTCATACCATGTGACTTTCACTGATCAAAACGGCAGTCAAAAAGAGCTGCCTAGCCTATCGGATTTGGCTCTACATCAGCTAAAAACGATAGCGGAAATGAGCAAATATGAATTTGATGATTTCGATCTGTTATTATTTCAGCCTCGCGGCTATCCATTTAGTAAAGGGTTTGATGGTGGAATAAGGTCAATGATGGCTTACGCTGTAACAAAGTCTGGGGATGCTTTCCCGCTTACTTTTGTATATAACCAATATGGAGAAGGGAAGCAAAGTAAGCTAACCTTACCGTTGGACGATAATGTTTCTATTAAACGGAAGGGTGAGCAGCTTATTGCTGGCGCATGGATAGGCGGCAGAATGGAGCTTGCATTAACGCCGAATTTGGAGAGAAGAACGTTAACTATCACTGATATGGTTGACCGAACAGAGGAATATGAGGAACTGATGGACATCGTTAATCGTTACTCGAAACGGCTGGAGCAAGCGATAGGCATCGTGGAAACGGACTATCCTGAAGGGAAGCTGGATGAGAAGAAGCTGCGCGGATTATTTTCCAATAAGGCTTGGCGCAATCCAGGCTTTCAGCATTTATATCAGCAGTTTGCTAGCGATGCGAAAAAAGGAAGTGCTACAAGGGCTTTCGCATGGCAGCCGATTGATGCCAGATTTCTGTCAGAGGATACGATCCGCTTTACGTTTACGCTTAATTTGTGGTATGCGATTGGTCTTGCCGCTCATTTGGAGGTCGGACTTAAGCAGGTTGATGGGAAATGGACATTCTGTGATCTCGGCACTCTGGAAACGGAGAAGATAGGATTGGAGCCTAATGAAGGAATGCTTACTTATGAGGGGTTACTAATCAAGGATAAGCTTGAGTTAGATTAGATAAGCCGAAGTTTTGGCATTCTGTAGCTATAGACAGGCAGGGAGTCTTCCTCGTGTGGAAGGCTCCTTTTGTTTGAGCATGTCTTTTTGAAATGAGATCGTTTATTATAAGTTAAGTTGAGAAAACAATTTCGAGGTGGAAAATTATATCTTACAAAAAAGGTAACGGAGCGAAGGCCAAGGAGCTAGTTGCGATCAGGAAGCAATATGAAGAGCTTGGCGTGGATGACTATTACTTAAAGCATGGTAGTGAATACAGAAATCCACATGAGAAGGTCATTCACAGATTAATGAATATGGCTTTGGAAAAAGGCTTCGTAGGAGAAAAAGTATTGGATTTATGCTGCGGGTCCGGCGAAGTAACTCTAGCGCTTGGAGATCGTGATATCACTGGGATTGATCCCTACACAGAGGGAGCTTACTTTGAACGTACAGGCAAGCCGCTTTTGCAGCTTACTTTTAACGATATTATTAATGGGGAGTTGGAGGGGCAATATGATACGATCATTTGCAGCTTTGCGCTCCATCTTTGTCCAAAATCCTTGCTCCCATCGCTTTTATGGCAGCTTGGACAAGCTGCTAGTACTTTAATTGTCATTACACCTAATAAAAAACCGGATTGCGATCAAGTGTCGAATTGGTTTTTGGTTGAAGAAATACTTGAAAATCGTGTGAGGATGAGAATATATTTGAGGTAGCAGCAGTGTTAAGGAGGAACCGGTAGTGGATGCAGACAAGAAGGAAATTTGGAAGTTCTACCTCGCAAGTTTGCAATTAGATGTAGCTGTAGCTGACTATACGAAGGTGCCCATTACGTGGAGTGAGGCTAATTATACGCCGGACTTTAACAAGCTTTATTATATCGTAGAGGGTGAAGGTTTCATCAAGGTTGGCAATCGTACTTATTACCCTAAGCCTGGTGATCTTTGTCTGCTTCCGGCCGGTTCTGTTCAATCCTACGGGACAGTTAGTGAGGATAGATACGGAAAGTATTGGTGCCATTTTACAGCGAAGCTGAGCAGCTTTCACCTATTTGATATGCTGGAAACTCCCATTATTGTTTCACTATCTGACCCTACGGCGATAACGGAGAAATTTGAACGTCTAATAGCATCGTATCGAAGCGGAGAGTGGACGTCAGGTATGCATATGCATGCAGCCATGCTTGAAATTATAGCTATGTATATTGAGCAAGCTGATACCGTAACAATCAGCTCGGCAACGACGGGGTCTTTTGAGAAATTAAATGTGGTACTCACGTATATTGAAGAGCATCTATCGGAAAACCTGACAGTCGACAAGCTGGCGCAAATGGTTCACTTTCACCCCAATTACTTTATCCGTATGTTCAAAAATACAACGGGCCTTTCTCCTATTCAATACGTAAATCGCAAGCGCGTGGATAAGGCTAGAGATCTGCTGGCTTTTAGCTCTAATAGTATGTCTGCTATCGCGGAAATGCTTGGCATGGATGCTACCTATTTTTCGAGATTATTTAAAGATTACACCGGCTTATCACCGACTGAGTATAGAGAGATTTCGCTGAAATAAAGATGCTTTTCAACTGAAAAGCCCTCCCCGTGCAGTCGCTGCTCTGGGAGGGCTTTTGCTTACAGAAAAGTGATTGGCTTAAGGATAGAAGGAATTGCTTGGTGTAGTCGTTGTACACCATCTGGAATTAAACAACGACTTAATGAGAATATCCTTCGCTTCTGGAGTTCCGATATATCTTAGTGCTTCGAGTGCGTGCGCACGGACGTAACGGTTGTCATCTTCTAAGGCAAGCTCCAAAGCTGGGACAGCCGCAGCGGCAGCGGAACCAATTCTTGATAAGGAAAGACCCGCCATAAAGCGAACCTGAACATTCTCATCCTGCAAGCTTAATAGTAGTCCTTCAACCGCCTCTTTGGCGGGAGCCCCGATCATTCCAAGTGCTTCCGTAACAGCTATTCTAATATTGATGGATGAATGAGAAAGTAGACCTACAAGCTCAGGAGTTGTTCCTTGAGCTAGTTGGCGCAGCTCGCCTAAAGCGAATACGGCATGCTGGACTGTCTCTTCACGAGTATCTTTAAGTGCCGCGCTTAAACCAGCGACAGCTGCTTCACCAACTGCGGAAAGTCCGTATGCAGAGATTCGGGATACATCCGTTCTTTGGTGATGTAGTCCTTTGAGCAATGCATCGATGCCCTGCTCATTGTAACGAGCAAGCTCATAAGCGGCATTCAAAGCGTTCGGCTCAAAGCTGTCCTCTAATTGGGCAGTTAGTTCGCTAATTTTTTGAGTATCAGCTGGTAATGTGTTTGCTATGCTGCCGACACTTCCCGATAGCCAATTCCATGTATCCTCCCAAAGCGTGTCGTGAGAGATTGGTGGAGTATTGACCGGTGCGATCCATTTGGATTCTTGATTGTCCCATGATGGTGCAGTAGGAGCGGCCGTTCTCATAAACTCGAATTTAAGCATATAACGAGCATTGCCAAGTACATTTGGTGTTGAGCGATGCCAAATATCATAGTGGATGAGTGCAAAGGTTCCAGCTTCACCGCTTGCGCAAGCTTCGCCTGGTGTCTCGTCAGATTCGAATATTCTTGTTTCATAATTTTGTGTACCGGGCATGACACTAGTCGGTCCGAGCTCAATAGGTGTGTCCTGCGGGAAATACATAATCATTGCCCACCATGGGTGATGATTTCTCATTTTTGAATAGCCCCAGTAGCTATCCTTGTGCCAGCCTCCAGCTACAGGCTGAGCATTGTAATGACCATGTCTATGCGCATGAAGCATGTAATCTGGACCAAGAACACTAGTCAAACCCCCAGTAATAATCGGGTGATCAAATACTTGCTGAATCTCCCGAATTCGTGGAAGCAGATTGTTGCCGGGGTTGCCTTCCTCTTCATATACATGATCTAGTTGTTCTTTTAATGCACGGTGGAACGAAGCTGGAAAGTCTGTCTTTAGAATAAGGAATCCGTTTGTAATAAATGTTCTCATCTGCTCATCGGTTAGTAAAATAGGCGAGTTCGAGTTGCTCATATTGTTTGCCTCCATTTGGGTAATTGGAATTTATTGAATACACCGATTATATGAGAATATTGGTCATTGCTACATACACGAAACTAAGCGATACTTGCATAAAACTAACTCTGTTTCGGATAAGGTGGAAATGAGAAATGAATGGATTTTAGTAAATGTTCTACATTTTACATAATAGAATTACGATAATATATCAAGTGCAAAGTAGCTTATAAGGCATTTCTAAGCTGATGAAATGGGTTGCGATTAAGCTCTAGTGAAGTGCAGATGAAGTGTAAATGAAGTGCTAATGAAGTTCAAATTAGAAAGGATGTTGTGGTTAATGAGTAAAAGGCCGTCTAGTCAAGAATACAATGCTTACTATGAGCAGTACGTTCGGTTAGTTCCGGAGGGGGACATTAGAGATATTTTAGCGGAGTCTCTCAAAAGTACAACGGAGTTTCTATCCGATATCCCGCAGGATAAATGGAATAGTCGCTATGCGGAAGGGAAATGGAGCTTAAAACAGGTGCTAGGACATGTCAATGATGGCGAGCGAATTATGAGCTATCGACTACTGCGAATTGCGAGAGGGGATAAGACGCCGCTTGCCGGTTTTGATCAGGATGAGCTGATGAAGGGCATTTCTTTCGATGATTATGCTTTATCCGAATTAATTGAAGATTATATGCATATTAGACGTTCGACGTTAAGCTTGATTCGTGGAC
>NZ_JBFUHJ010000206.1:0-9199 GCF_056402455.1 Paenibacillus sp. P4_A7
GACCCGAGCCGTTGTAATCCATAATTCTTCGCCATCCTTGCCCCCGAAGATGCATGAAGTGACTTGTTCCGCCGGCACGCGAACGATTCCGATTTTCTTACCAGACTTAGGGTTCCAACGGGAAACTTGCCAGCCGCCCCAGTGCGCGATCCATAGCATTCCTTCCGCATCGATCGTCATGCCGTCGGGAAGTCCCTCGCCTTCAGGAAAATGCACGACCGTTCTCTTTCCGGAAATCCCGCCGCTAATTACATCGTAGTCGAATGCCCACACTTCTCTCGTGGGCGTATCAATGTAATACATCGTGTCATTATCGCTCGTCCAACAAATGCCGTTCGAGCAACTTATGCCCTCTATTTTCTTCTTTACGGAAAAGTCCGATTGGAAACAATAGAGCGCCCCTGTGCCCGGAGAGTCATCGACGGCCATCGTCCCCGCCCAGAACCTGCCCGCGGCGTCGCATTTCCCGTCGTTAAATCGGTTGTTCGGCTTATCGCCCTCCGGGTTCGCGAGAAGTCGTAGCTCGCCGGTCGATCTATCGAATTCAAAGATCCCGTCTTTCATTGCGCAAACGAGTTTACCGTCGTATTTAAGCGCGAATGATCCGATAAACTGACCCATATCGTAATCATTCACGGTACCCGCTGCCGAATCATAAACGTACAGCTTTTTATCCAAAATATCGATCCAATAGAGCGAAGAGGTTTCCTCGTTCCAAATCGGCCCTTCTCCCAGAACATTTCTAGCGTCCAGTACCAATTCCGCTTGAAATTCGTCCATCCCGCTTCACTCCTTCTTGTTTGAAATAAATCGTGGATATTTATTCGGGATCGATTGTTTGGTAAGAACTGCCCCATGCCTCGACCCGCTTGTCGTATACGGGATTTACTCCAGGATCCGGATGATTCGGCCAAATGGTCATGACGACGAAATCTTCCGTCTCGCTTTTGTTTTCCAAGGCATGAAACGTTCCTCCGGGGATAAATACCAAACTTCCCGCATGCAAATCGTATTTCGTGTCATTCATGTTCAAGTATGCTTCTCCTCTTACGACGTAATAAATCTCGTCGAATGGGGGGCGGTGCGTATGTCCATGCAGTTTGCAACCTGCCTTCAAAGTCCCTTCGTTGATTTGCAAGCCTTTCGATAAAGTGTTGAATTTGTCTACGAGCATTTTGGAAGAGTACGTTTCATTGACGACGAACGGCTTCACTTCGTTAGAATGAATGACTACATGTTTTTCCATGGGGCACCTCAGTAATTGAATTTTATTTATTATCGTTAGTGTACGGGAAACACGCATTTTTTCCTTCCGTTATATTGATTCATTTTATATGGATTATTGATATTTATATGATTTTTTCTCGCATTCAGAATTACACATTTGAGCTTCGATAGTCATACTATCACTTGGGCTTTCTTTTATTTGATATAGCAGCGGGTAGTTCCCTTGACGGAAAACTAAAACATCAGGGGTGTGAAACCACTCCTCGTTGGTACTACGCCTAAAGAATACAAAAATATGAGTTGATGCAATCTCGCCAATCGCTATGTGAAGGCACAGCAAAGCCCCGTCCTGATGCAGGCGGGGCTTTCAATTAGTGTTTACGAAGCTCGCTGATCTGCGAGGAGCTTAAACCAGTTATTTCTTCGATCATCTCCCGTGAGCATTCTCATTCATAACGTTCAACTCATCCAGTAGTTATTCGGTTTAATGCATTAGCATTGCATAAACATTTTGCGATAATGTCAAGCTCAAGGTAATTACCTTAGTGTGGGAAAATTACCATATGTATCAATAGACTGAGTTTTCTGATAATAATAATTACGTCTTAAATTAAAAACGATCAAGGCAGGAATAGCGGTAGCCACTTATCCACAATTGTTACCTTATATTAGAAAAAGTCACCTGTATTTTCATCCCAGTCGTTGGCTTCTTCATTCATATACTGCCGACAGACTTCAATATATGCCGTCTCTGCATCCATTTGCCTTCGTCGTCCTCTTGACGTTCGTCCCGGTAGGGGGAAAAGCGCCAGCAAAAATCGTTGAAATCTACTGTCCCAACTTAATCGGAGTTGTTTGACCATTTCCAGCATGGTGCCCCTATGATGAACATTTGCTTGCATCAGCAGTGTTAAGCAAAAGGCAATCAATGCTGCATAAACCTGGTTGTAAACTGCGTTGGGACTGCGGCCGTAGAAGTGCTTCACATGAAGATGCTGCTTAATCCACTTGAAAAACATTTCTATTTTCCATCTACGGCGATAAATTTCTCTGATTTCTTCCACAGGCGCGTCGAAGTCGTTGGTGCAAATCAGCATGACTTCTTCAGGGGTCTCCTGAAACTGGATGAGCCGCAATTTATTCTTCATCTGTTTACGTGCATTATACCCCAGCAAAACGACGGCATCTTGAAGCACGTCAGTGTCAGGTTTCACTTCGCACACCTTAAGCACTTTGAATTTGGCGCTGTGTCTAAGCCGCGTGACAAAGTAAACGGATTGCTCGCAATAGGCGTCGAACTTTTCATAGTCCACGTAGGCTCGATCAAACACATTCAGCGCACCGTCTTCAAAGACAACGAGATCGCCCATCATCGTAGGGTCGCCCACGCTCCCTGTGGTTAAGAGGACCTCATCGGGGAAACCGACATCACAGGTGTGATTGAATCGTGTATGCAACCGGATTGCGCCTTTGTGCTTGGAGTAGTTTGCCCATCGGTATTGGTTCAAACAAAGCGTAATCGTCGATGAATCAACCATGTGAACCATGCGAGCTTCTTATTGGCTTTGGCGACACCAAAACGCGAGATGACTTGCTGGACCACCTGACGGTAGACTTGCCCCAGAACTTGATGATCAAGTTCCCGCCATTTTCGACTCAGCTGAGATGTACTGATAGAAGGTAGACCTATCGTCTTTTGAAGCTTCTTTTTGTTATTGAGCATCTTGCTGATGTCAGTATAATGCTCGATCTGCATAAGCTGAGCGAAAATAGCCAGTTTGAAGGCGGATATGGCAGTAAACTTCTTCGTATAGCGGTCAAGGCCATGCTTTTCAATGAGACTTGATAAAAAATTGTGGTTTAGCGGAGAAAAGTATTCCGCCAAAGTGATTTTTGTAGTACACTTGTCCATGGATTAGCTCCTTATGCTGGGTATTTGGACAGGACTACCTGTTCCCAGTATAAGGGCTTTTTTGCGTTCAGAACCCACCTAAAAATAACAATTATAGCACAATTTACACCCAAAATTCACTTGACAAATTTCGATTTACTTAAAGCAATGCTAATGTATTGTTATCATTAACAGTTATAATATCTCGTTCCTTATTCATTTTCCTCAAATAATCAATCGCTGTTCTTTTTGCTATTTGTATAAACCAAGCTTCCGCTTTCGCTTCATCTTTGAGAGTATAAATTCTTTTAAATGCTTTTTCAAAAGTCTCTTGCGCAATATCTTCTGCGAGAGCATGATCTTTCACAATATAATAAGCAGCTTGAACTACTTTGGAATAGAACATTTTAAATAAAACTTTTTGTGTTGATTGGTCCACATTTTTTGGAGAATTACTGAATAGTGTTTTCCACATTTTTATCACACTTATTTTGAATTTTAATGGGAAATTCGTCTTCAAATAATTAAGATTTGAATTTATGTTAAAGTTTCTGCCTTTGATCAAAAAATAGATGAATGGACAATTTTAACACCACTCCAGATCCCTGATAATTCGAACAATACCGACAATCAGTGCCGCTGTACGCCCGTTCACATAAATTCGCACGCATTCTCTTGATTGAACTGCTCTCCAAAACATTTGTAAGCAATCTAAACTCGATACTCGTCATATAACAAAAGTATATTATGTTTCAGGATCCGCGGATTCTTGTTTGTTTAATCCCAAGTTATATTCTCGATTCTTCAAAAGTAATCCCCTACTAACTAAGTGGTACTCTTCAAAACTGGTCTTAATTTAATTTAGTTGTTAGTGGGCATCCTACCGTCACCCTGAACGATGTTACAATTAACCACTTTCTGTATCACGTGACAAAATCCGGCCACCATAACCACTTTGCTGATATGCTTTCATAGGCTGAACCGGGACCCCCATTTCTTCACGCAATACTTGAAGCAAGGTTGTAACATCCAATTCGAAAGCACTTCGTACAGCGTCTTCCGCACCAAGTACATCCTGTTTTTCCTGCGCTTCTCGCACCTCATCGTGATTAATCAGCAGTGCTTTAGCATACTGTGTCTGCACATTTAGCACGGAGCGAATCATTGCCGGAATTTTCAATTCGATATTATGACTTTGGTCAATCATATAAGCAATATGATCCGCATTTCGTCTAACCCCCGCTTGAGAATCATTCGCTGCATCGAGAATTTGATAGAAAATCAGAAAAAGCTCATAGGGATTCATCGAGCCTACGATCAAATCATCATCTGCATACTTTCGACTATTGAAGTGAAATCCCCCCAACTTCTGTTCATCTAATAAATAGGCTACAATATGTTCAATATTGGTGCCTTGGGCATGATGGCCTGTATCAACCAATACTTCGGCTTGAGGACCCAGCTTATTCGCCAAATTAAAAGCCATGCCCCAATCAGCAAGATCAGTATGATAGAAAGCCGGCTCGAAAAATTTGTACTCGATTAGCATACGCATGTTTGAATCCATTGCTTTATACATTTCTGTCAATGATTCCATCATCCAGGCTTTACGCTTGCGTATATCAACCTGTCCTGGATAATTGGAGCCGTCTGCAAACCACAAGCTGAGTAATTCCGACCCTGTGGTTCTTGCAATGTCCACACATTCCAACAAATGATCCGTTGCTTTGCGACGAATAGCCGCATTCGAATTGGTTACACTGCCAAAAATATATCCATCCTCCTGAAATAAATTCGGATTAATCGCACCAATGGATACTCCCAAATCAGCGGCATAACTTTTCAATTTACTGTAATCCGCTACTTTATCCCAAGGAATATGGATCGCAACGTCTGGACATATACCGGTAAATTTATGTACCTGTGCAGCATCCTCGAACCTTTCAAAAGCATTGCGTGGAATTCCCGTTTGCTTAAAAACTTTAAATCTCGTCCCCTGATCCCCATATCCCCATGATGGCGTTTCCACTTTGAGCGATTTCAGCTTCCTTTTCACATACTCTAAATCAATTCCTCTGTTTTTTTGCTGCTCTTCAAATAATAGATAAGCACGGTCACTCATATCTGATCATCCTTTCTAATTATGCTATATAAGGGCGGAACTGTCTTGTTAGCTCATATACATCCTGATTCTTCTTAAAAATACTCGAGGTCCCCGCAACAAAAATATCGGCACCAGCATCACGCATTTTCCTCGCATTTTCATAGCTGACATTGCCATCGACTTCGATTTCGATATCCGTGTAGCCCCCCTGGAGCAAATAATGTTTTAAGGCTGTAATTTTCTTAAGTGTAGCAGGAACCAGCCTTTGTCCGGCAAATCCAGGGTTCACCGTCATGATCAGCACCAGCTCAATATCATCGAGAATATCCTCCAGTGTATGGATTGAGGTGGCTGGATTCAGCGCGACAGATGCCTTCGCCCCCTTATCCTTAATGAGCTGCAGCACTCTTTGCAGGTGCACCGATGCCTCTTGATGGACCGATACAATATCGCCCGGGTGAATATCAAAAATTGATAAAAATGCGTCAGGACGTTCAATCATTAGATGAAGATCGAACGGTATGTCGGTCATTTCGCGAATACACTTCATTAGATCAGGTCCAAGCGTAAAATTAGGTACAAAATGACCATCCATAATATCAAAGTGTAAATATTCCACGCCCGCTTTAGTTAAAGCGGCCACTTCCCGTTCGAGATTGCGAAAATCAGCACACATCATGGAAGGTGAAATTTTTCCAGGCTTCTGCATAGATCGAGCACCTCCTTCCTATGGCTTAATAATAACTCGCATGCCGACATGACTTTCCGCAGTTGCAATGGCTTCAATAATTTGATCCAAGGCAAAGGTATGAGAGATGTATTTTTTCATATCGATAATGCCAGTATTAATCAGCTCAACCGCCTTTTGATGATGACGAGGCAATGACCCATGTGCTCCATGGACGAACAGTTCCTTATAATGAATAATGTTGGTATCGAGTGTTACCATCGATTGGCCCTTAGGCAACCCACCAAAGTAATTCACTCGCGCACGATTCTTCGCCATATGAATGGCATCCACCTGCGCTTCAGGCGATGGATTGCAGGTTATCACCACATCTGCACCAAGTCCGCCAGTTTCTGCAAGGACTCGCTCAATCGCATTCTCTTCTGCGGAGCAAATATAAGCATGAGCACCTAACGGTTTGGCCATTTCCAACCGTGGTCTTGAACGGTTAACCAACAGTACGCGGGCACCCATTTTCAATGCAACTTCAACGAGCATGCAGCCGATAGGACCCGCGCCAATGACAACCACGGTATCACCAATTTTCACATCCGATAGCTCTAATCCATTAAGAACACAGGCCAGCGGCTCCGAAAGCGCTGCCTCTTCGTAGGGAATATGATCGGCAATCTTGTGAATCGGCCCGAAGTTGACCACCATCTTGCTCAACAGCACATATTCGGCAAAGCTGCCAGCAAATTGATACCCCATTGCATAGTTAATCTGACAGTTGTTGCCGATGCCCGCTTCGCAAAACACACATTCCCCACAAGGGACATCCGCCCCTAAAGAAATACGATCACCCACTTGAAATTTGCTGACATTCTTGCCCACTTCTACAATAATCCCCGCAGCCTCATGCCCCAAAACCTGCGGCAATTGCACCCGACTATTGCCATGATGGTAAATGCGGATGTCCGATCCGCAAATGCCGACAGCTTCTACTTTCATGAGAATGCTATCGTCATCAACATGCGGCTTCGGGACTTCCCTGATATTCATTTGCTCCAAAGCATCCAATACTGCAGCTTTCATAATCATCAGCCTCCATTTGTTATTCGTTGGTATACATTACTTTATTGAAAAACCCTGAGCGGTCACGCATCATAACCATCGCGGGTTGCAATTCATCTAAATTTACGCGATGCGTCACAAGCTGCTTAACTCGGAGCTTTCCTGACGCCATATAATCAAGCGCCAGCTTCCACTCATTTTTAGGAAGGTTCGCATACGAAGAGTTCCAGGTTCCACTCAGAGTCAGCTGCTTGCGCAGAATTTCCCAGTAGCAGTTTTGAGTCAAAGTCATGCTGCCTGTTGGATTCCCCATTAGCACCACACGGCCAAATGGACGCGTTGCTTTTAAGCAATTCTCCCACGCGGCAGCATTTCCCGTCCCTTCTACAGCTACATCTACCCCTCTTCCGGTAAGTCCAAAAACCCACTCTTTAACATCACTCGTTTGTGGATTGCATACATCCGGAAACCCTAGCTGCTTGGCAAATGCAAGCTTGGCTTCATCTACATCCGCCAGCATAACCCGCGATGCTCCCCAGGCTTCTGCCCATAGTGCCAGCATAATGCCGATCGGCCCCGCACCGAGAATAAGCACCTCGTCACCAATATCAATCCGTGCCTGACGAAGCGCATGAATCGCAACCGCTGCCGGCTCCACCATTGCTATTTCTTCATAAGACAGATGCTCCGCAGCAAGCACGATATTCCATAAAGGACAGCTGATATATTCGGTGAATGCCCCGTCACAACGCGATCCCATATAATCGTAATCCGTACATTGCGCGAATTCACCGATTTCACACGATGCACATTTGCGACAAGGCATCAAGGGAAATACAGCGGCTTTTTTGCCGATGAAAGTCGGATCAACGCCCACTCCAACCGCGACAATTTGACCAGAAAACTCATGACCAGGAATCGTCGGAAAATGATAGGTTCCTTTAGTAAATACACGCGGAATATCTGAGCCGCAAACACCGCAAGCCTTAATTCGGATCAGAACCCCACCCGGTTGAGCTTTAGGTGTCTCCACTTCCTCTACACGCAAATCACCAATAGCATGCAAAACACAGGCCTTCATCGCTCAACACACCCTTATGTGAATTTACTTTTTAACAAATTGGCGCCAATAGTTCACGGACTCTATGTGATCTTGAATGATACGAAACTCTGWCGACCAAGCTTCGCGATGCGAGAGCTCAAAAACCAACTCTGCTTCTTGTGCGCCAGAATCCTCAATCGCCTGCAAAAGTGGTTCCCCATGAATGATACCGAGTTGATTATATTCCTCTGTAAAGGGCCAATGCTTGCTTTGATCCTTCTCCGTCTGTTGAATATGAATAATTGGTGATACCTGTCCAAGCTCTCTAACCCAACGGTAAGGATCACGATCATTCGGGTGCGGCGCATGACCTACATCCAAGCAAACTTTAAATGGAATTCCTGCACCTTCATTTAGTCGGTCCAATAGCAGTTTCGTGTCTTCAACCGTATTAGCCATTTCACGTGGGATCGACATAGGCTCAAACAATAAATATTCCATCCCCAAATCCTTGCAATACCAGCTGAGCTCTTTCCAGTTTTTCAACGCTTCCTCGATGATGTATGCTCTGCGTGTTGTGTCGTCGTAATCGGCAAACGTGAGAATCCCGAAGTGGCTCCCTGTTGTTTTTGCTCCCATGTCCCGCGATATGCGTGCGAATTGTTTGAACCATGCCAACCAGGCTTTGCGAATGCTCGCATCCGGATGCATGAAATGATTGACACGTGTGAATGCACTCGTGAAGGTGCTTGTGATTTCCAATCCATATGCCRCTGTACTTTCCTGAATTTGTTCTACTTGCTTTTTTACAATATCCTCAGGCAAGAAAACATTGAGCAAATCTGCGACCAACTGCACATATTTGATTTCCATATCCTCCGCAACAATCCGCGACCAAACATGTGGCTCCACATATTTATTAATCGCAAAGCCCAAATTAACGCCTAATTTTAACTCTGCCGGCACGATCCTCATCCTTTCTTCATACGCATCCGATACACTGATACACATTAACAAATCAATAGAACTTAATTGTTTATATTTTAATACTATTATGTATTACTGATACATTCAAGTGCTTTTTTTAAAATAAAAAAAAAAGGCAAACCCAGAACTTAGGTTTACCTATTCCTGTAACTCATTCTGTTATTTACAGCTTCCTATTTAACACACTACTGCGTTCAATTAATAGCG
>NZ_JBFUHJ010000207.1:0-9195 GCF_056402455.1 Paenibacillus sp. P4_A7
GCCATTTCTCAGCAATAATGGATTTGAACTGGTTGATATTGAGTACGTCAAAGAGGGAAGTAATTATTTCCTTAGAGTTTTCGTGGATAAAGAAGGCGGAATCGATATTGATGATTGCGGCCGTATCAGCGAATTTATGAGCGAACAATTGGATGAGAATGACCCAATTACAGATGTCTACTTTTTAGAGGTATCTTCACCTGGAGCGGAAAGACCGCTGAAGAAGCCCGAAGATGTGCATAAAGCGATCGGCAAACACGTTTACATAACGACATATGAACCGATCAGCGGCGCTAAAGACTTTGAAGGGCTGCTGCTTTCATTTGACGGGGAGAACGTAGTTGTTCGCGTAGGCAAAAAAGAGCATACGATTCCTTACGATAAAGTAGCCGGCGCTCGACTAGCAATCGTATTCTAATATTTGTTTTCTTATTATTGAAAGGGGGAATTTCGTTCCGATGAGCATGGACTTTATTGAAGCGTTATTGGAAATCGAAAGAGATAAGGGGATCGCCAAAGACGTGCTCCTAGAAGCTATAGAGGCTGCGCTTATCTCAAGCTATAAACGGAATTTTAATACAGCACAGAATGTAAGAGTTGATATTAATCGACATACAGGCGTTATCAAAGTATACGCTCGTAAAACGGTAGTCGATGAGGTGCTTGATTCAAGGCTGGAAATTACAGTCGAAGCATCACGTGAAGTAAACCCTCACTATCAATTGGATGACGTAGCGGAAATTGAAGTAACGCCTCGCGACTTCGGTCGTATCGCTGCTCAAACAGCGAAGCAGGTCGTTACGCAGCGAATCCGCGAAGCTGAGCGCGGTCTCATTTACAATGCTTTTATCGATAAAGAAGAGGATATTGTAAACGGGATTGTTCAACGTCAGGATGTTCGCAATTTGTTTGTGGATTTGGGTAAGGTAGAGGCTGTATTGCCGCTAACGGAACTAATGCCAACGGATAAATTCAAGCATGGCGATCGTGTGAAGTCTTATATCACGAAAGTTGAAAACACGACTAAAGGACCGCAAATTATTTTGTCCCGCACACATCCTGGTCTTTTAAAACGTTTATTCGAGCTAGAGGTTCCAGAAATTTATGATGGTGTAGTTGAAATTCGTTCGGTAGCACGGGAAGCTGGTTTCCGGTCTAAAATTGCTGTTCATTCACGGAACTCTGAGGTCGATCCAGTTGGATCATGTGTCGGTCAAAAGGGAATGCGCGTTCAGACGATCGTAAACGAGCTAAAAGGCGAGAAAATCGATATCGTACGTTGGTCTGAAAGCGTAGATGAATATGTGGCGAACGCACTTAGCCCGTCTAAGGTTCTGGAAGTTATCGTGTTCGAGCAAGAGAAGATGGCTAGAGTAATCGTTCCTGATTACCAGTTATCACTCGCGATCGGCATTAAAGGTCAAAATGCGCGTCTTGCGGCAAAATTGACCGGCTGGAAAATCGATATTAAGAGCGAGACGCAAGCTGAGCAAGAGTATGGCCGTCCGAAATCATTAACGACGATCATGCATCAGGACTCGGTTTCTATCGATTAGCAACTTGGAATAACGTCATTCAACTGGCAGAGGAGGGGTGTACGGTGAAACCGAGAAAAGTACCACTTCGTAAATGCGTCGCTTGTCAGGAAATGATGCCGAAGAAGGAACTCATTCGGATTGTTCGGACACCGTCCGGAGAAGTTCAGATTGACCTGACAGGCAAGAAAGCGGGTCGCGGCGCTTATTTATGCGGCAAAGTGAGTTGCTTCAAATTAGCGAAGAAGTCCAAAGCACTTGATCGAGCGTTAAAACAGCAGGTCGGAGAGCATATCTACGATCAGCTTGAGAAAGACTTCGTTTCGGTAGAGGAGCAATTCATCGCTGGTAAGGAGTTGATAAGCGATGAAGCAGAATAAGACCCTTTCTCAGCTTGGTATGGCAATGAGAGCTGGGAAACTCATTACAGGTGATGAAATAGTTCTTAAAGCAGTAAGAAGCAAGCAAGCATATCTTGTTGTTGTAGCTGCTGACGCTTCACCTAATACGAAGAAAAAATTTCGAGACAAATGCAACACCTACGGAATACAACTCGCAGAAGCATTCGACCGTGATCAACTAGGAAAAGCGATTGGTAAGCCAGAACGGGTTGTATTAGCGGTTACCGATGCGCAATTCGGAAAAATGATTGCGAGTCATCTGAGCCAAAATACGGAGGTGGATAATATTGAACAATAAACCAGACGGCAAGGAAAATAATAAAGAAAAGCTGCGCGTGTATGAGTATGCAAAATCCCTCAATATGAGCAGCAAAGAAATTATTACGATTCTTAAACGACTTGATTTGCCAGTTAATAACCATATGAGTGTTATGGAAAATGAAATGGTAAACAAGGTTGAAGGTTTTTTCCGCAATATTAAAGCAAATGCCGCTGCTAAACGCGCACAGGAAACATCTAGCGCCACGGTATCTTCCACTCAACCAGCTGTTAGTCGGCCGCAACCGCAACAGCAACAGCAACAGCAACAGCAACAGCAACAGCAACAGCAACAGCAACAGCAAAGTGAACAGGATCGAAATACGCAATCGCAACCAGGGCAAGCAAACAAAAACTTAACTCAAGACAGACAGGGGCCAATGAATTCTATTAATACAAATAATACGAAACCACAACCGACTCAACAGCAAAGTGATGCAAGACCAGCGCAACAATCAAGTAACCGTCCAGCACCATCCAGTTCGAATTCGAGTCGTCCGGCGGGGGGACAAAGCAATCGTCCAGCACAATCCGGTAATAGCGGCTCAAGTCGTCCTGGACAAGGACAAGGTGGCCAGGGTAGCCGCCCAGCTTCATCTGGACAAAATCGTCCTGGTCAAAACGGACCAAGTGGACAAGGAAGCTCTACAAGCAGTCGTCCAAGCGCTCCTCGTCAAGATAGCGCAAACCGTCCAGCACAGCAAGGTCCTAACCGTACATTTGATTCTAAACCGGCTCAAGGCGGCCAAGCGCGTAGAACAGATGATGCCAATAAGCCAAGAACGAACCAGAAACGGTTTGAAGATGGTAAAGGCGGCGGCGGCTACAAAGGTAACAACAATCGTGGCCCTAAAGGACGCGGTGGTAGATTCCAACAGCAGCCTCCTCGTGAGAAGATTGATAATACACCGAAGAAAATCATCGTTCGCGGAACAATGACAGTCGGCGAAATGGCTAAATTACTGCATAAGGATGCTTCAGAAGTTATCAAAAAGCTGATCTTCTTAGGCGTAATGGCTACAATCAACCAAGAAATTGACATGGATGCTATCCATTTGATCGCATCTGACTATGGCGTTGAGGTTGAAGTGAAGATTCCAGTCGAAGAGGATTCATTCGAAACGGTTGAAGAATCAGATGAAGAAGCTGATTTGGTAACTCGTCCGGCAGTTGTAACCATCATGGGTCACGTCGATCATGGTAAGACGACTTTGCTTGATGCTATTCGTCAAACGAATGTTACTGGTGGAGAAGCTGGAGGCATCACGCAGCATATTGGTGCTTATCAAGTTGAAATTAACCAAAAGAAAATTACATTCCTAGATACTCCTGGTCACGAAGCGTTTACGCTAATGCGTGCTCGTGGTGCGCAGGTTACAGATATTACGATTATTGTTGTAGCAGCTGATGACGGTATTATGCCGCAAACAGTCGAGGCGATTAGCCATGCTAAAGCAGCAGGCGTTCCGATTATCGTTGCCGTTAACAAAATCGATAAACCGGAAGCAAATGTAGACAAAATTAAGCAAGAAATGACCGAGTATGAGCTTGTTCCAGAAGAGTGGGGCGGCGATACAATATTCGTAGAAGTTTCTGCAAAGCAACGGATTGGACTAGAAGGCTTGCTGGAAATGATCTTGCTAGTTGCTGAGATGAATGATTACAAAGCTAACCCGAACAAACGGGCACGCGCTACGGTTATCGAAGCAGAACTAGATAAAGGAAAAGGCCCAGTAGCTCGCATCCTTGTACAGCACGGTACGCTTAAAATTGGCGATGCTTTCGTAGCTGGTAATTGCTTCGGTCGTATTAGAGCAATGGTTAACGATAAAGGTCGTCGTTTAAAAGAAGCTGGACCATCTACTCCTGTAGAAATTACTGGTTTAACAGAAGTACCTCAAGCTGGCGATCCGTTCATGGTATTCGAAGATGAACGTAAAGCACGTGCAATTGCTGACCGTCGTTCCATTAAGCACCGCGAATCGGAAATGGGTGCCAATACACGTGTTACTCTTGAAGATTTGTATAGCCACATCAAAGATGGTGAAATTAAAGACTTGAACGTAATTATTAAATCAGACGTTCAAGGTTCAGCTGAAGCTCTAAAAGGCTCACTAGCTAAAATTGACATCGAAGGTGTCAGAGTTAAAATTATTCACAGTGGTGCAGGCGCGATTACTGAATCGGATATTATTCTTGCTTCCGCTTCAAATGCAATCGTAATCGGCTTTAACGTTCGTCCTGATCCACAAGCTGAAGCAACGATTGCTCAAGAGAAGGTTGATGTTCGGATGCATCGCATCATATACAACGTCATCGATGAAATTGAGCAAGCAATGAAAGGCATGCTTGATCCAATCTACAAAGAAGTTGTTATTGGTCAAGCTGAAGTGCGTAATGTATTTAAAGTGACTAAGGTTGGCGTTATCGCCGGTTCGATGGTTACTTCAGGTAAAATTACTCGTTCCGCTGAAGCTCGTCTTATCCGTGGCGGAGTTATTGTATTCACTGGTAAAATTGAATCCCTCAAACGCTTCAAAGATGACGCCAAAGAAGTCGCACAAGGTTATGAGTGCGGTATTACTCTTGACCGCTTCAACGATGTGAAAGAAGGCGACGTAATCGAAGCGTTTGTCATGGAAACGGTAGAGAGGTGAATGTAGTATGGCAAAGATTCGAGTAGGACGGGTCGGCGAACAAATTAAAAAAGAGCTGAGCCAAATTATTCAGACCGAATTAAAAGATCCTCGTATTGGATTCATCACCGTTACCGGTGTTGAAACGACTAGTGACTTGTCTCAAGCAAAAGTATATTTGAGCGTGCTCGGAAGTGAAGAGCAGAAGGAAGCGACACTTAAAGCACTAGCTAGCGGAACTGGCTTTATCCGTACTGAGCTAGGCAAGAGAATGCGACTTCGTCACACGCCAGTGCTGTTCTTTAAATTTGATAGCAGTATTGAGTATGGCAGCAGAATCGAAGCATTGCTTGAACGAATTAACAGTGGGAACGAAGCTCGATGATAGCTGACTTCAGCTATTTGAAGCAGTTAGATGATGCGTTAGCCTTTATGAGAAGCGCGGATAATTTTCTTGTCGTATCGCATGTCCAACCGGACGGCGATGCGATCAGCTCTTCTGTAGCTGTAGGTTGGCTGCTTCAGCAGCTTGGAAAATCAGCTGTGCTTATCAATGAGGGTGAATTGCCTTCAAGACTCAGCTTTATTCATCAGTTCGATACGATTGTCAACTATAAACAAACAGCTTCAGAACGGAAGTATGATGCAATCATCGCTGTAGATTGCGCAGATTTTCGTCGTATTGGAGACGTATCAAGCAGCTTTGCTCCTGGAGCAAAGCTGCTTAATATCGATCACCACCCGACAAACAATGGGTTTGGCACCGTGAATGTCATTCGATCCGAAGCAGCTGCAACGGTTGAAATCCTCTTTGATATGATTGAAAGAGCGGGCCTTACACTTGATTTGAATTGCGGAACAGCTATCTATACAGGGCTTTTAACCGATACAGGCGGCTTTCGTTATTCCAATACGAGTCCGCGAGTGATGGAGATAGCTTCTCGTTTGCTTGCAATAGGCGTATCGGGTAATGAATTGGCGGACCATTTGCTTGAGAAAATGACAATGGCTAAGCTGAAACTTCTTCAAATCGCTTTAAATCGTCTAACTTTTTCATCTAACCTAGAGATAGGTTGGGTGTTTATCGGTAAGAATGATTTGCGTGATACAGGAGCTGTGCCTGAAGATCTTGAGGGCATTGTTAATTACGCTTTGAACGTCGATGGCGTAGAAGTCGGGATTTTGTTCAAAGAAGCCGATGATGGCGCTGTTAAGGCGAGCTTGCGTTCTGCTGGCAAAGCGGATGTAGCTGCTATAGCACAATCTTTTGGCGGTGGCGGTCACGTAAGAGCAGCTGGATGTCGTTTAGAAGCCCCATTAGATGAAGCTATTCAACAATTAGTGGAAGAAGTAAGAAAGGCGTTGGTTTAGACGATGGACGGCATTTTGGCAGTTTGGAAGCCGGAAGGCTGGACCTCTCACGATGTGGTTGCAAAAGTTCGACGACTTCTGAAGATGAAGCGAATAGGTCATACTGGAACGCTTGATCCAATGGTAACCGGCGTATTGCCGTTATGTCTCGGACGCGCCACAAGAGTGGTGGAATATGTGCAGGAACGCCCTAAAGCGTACGAAGCGGTGCTGCAACTTGGTATTGCAACAGATACAGAAGACATGACAGGGACAGTAATCGAGAGTCAAGCAACTGTAAAGGTTACTGAAGCAGAGGTTCATGAAGTTCTAAAACGTTTTATAGGTCAGATCGACCAAGTTCCACCTATGTATTCTGCAATCAAAATCGATGGTAAGCGTCTTTATGACCTTGCTAGAGAAGGAATAACGGTAGAACGCAAGTCTAGGACGGTTACGATTTATGAGTTGAATGTAATCGAGACACAGCTAGATCTTGATCAGCCTAGAATATCGTTTTCTGTCGTATGCTCGAAAGGTACTTATATACGCACATTATGTGTGGATATAGGAAAAGCGCTCGGTGTACCCGCTACAATGGCTACGTTGACGCGTACGATGTCAGCTGGAATTACGAAGGAAAGCTGCTTGACACTCGAACAAATTGAGGAATTACAGCTGTCTGGACAATTAAGTGAGTATCTTATCGCAGCGGATGATGCGATAGCTCATTTTGATAAAGCAGTTGTTCCTGTTTCTATAGGAAAGCTGGCACTGCAGGGACAAAGAGTTAGTTTGTCACATGCAGAACAGTCTTTTCCAAAAAGCGCGGATGGACAACTTGTTCGATTTTATAATGACGAGAATTTATTTCTCGGTATCTATCAAATCGATATGAGATTGTCTGTTTTTAAGCCAGTAAAGGTTTTTACAGATTAAGCGAGCGAAGCATCGTAGTTAATAAGGAAATGCAGGTGTGTCAGCGTTGGAAATTATACCATTAAGTTACCCTTTAAACGGTTTGTMTACGTTAACGTTAGACAAGCCGCTTTCTATAGCTATTGGTCATTTTGACGGTGTTCATCGGGGACACGAAAATGTCATTCGCCTTGCTGTTGAAGCGGCGAGAGAGACTGATATGCTGGCAGCTGTTATGACGTTTGATCCACATCCTAAGGAAGTACTTGGTCAAGGCGATCAGTATTATTGCTGCTTAACTCCTTTGGACGTGAAGGTCAAACTATTCGAAGAGCTTGGCGTAGATCTCGTATTCGTTATGCGCTTTGATTCTTCTATAGCCGCTGTTTCACCAGAAGGCTTTGTAGATGAAGTACTCCGTACTCTTCATGCAGAGCAGGTTGTTGTAGGCTTTGATTTTACTTTCGGATACCGTGGCTTGGGAAATACTGAGAAATTAAAAGAACTCGGCGCACCGAATATTAAGGTTCATGTGATAGAGCCTTTGTATGAAGATGATAAGAAGGTGAGCAGTACCTACATTCGGGAATCTCTTGAGCAAGGTGACCTGGAGATGGCTGAGCGCTTGCTTGGTAGACCCTATGAAGTAATAGGTACCGTCATTCATGGAGATGGCAGAGGTAGAACGATTGGTTTTCCTACTGCTAATCTTGAATTTCAACATTGCTATGTAGCACCTAAACTTGGCGTTTATGCGATTACGGCATGGCTGGGTGATAAGGCGTATGCAGGAGTATTGAATAATGGAATGAAACCAACCTTTAACAAACTTGATGTCAAGCCAGTTATGGAAGCCCACTTGTTTGATTTTAATAGTGATATTTACGGAGAAGAGCTGCGTGTACAATTCCGTTCATTCATTCGATCAGAGAAGAAGTTCAGCTCTATAGATGAGCTTGTCAAACAGATTGAATTAGATTCCATACAAGCCAGATTAGTTACTGAGCGTGTTTGATTTATATTCGACTTAGTAGAATGGCCGAGGATAGAGAATATCTAATATTACTATCAGACTCGACAACTACCTATACTATGTGTTATACTTTACAACGTTGTGATTAGGCATACATATTGTGTATACTAGCCACATACTGAACCTTAGCTTGGTTGACCGATCTCACCGGCGGCGGCGAGGCTAATGGCGATTATATAGAAGGAGGTGAATGAGGATGGCAATAACACAAGAACGTAAACATGAACTGATTGCTACGCATAAGACTCATGCAACTGATACAGGTTCTCCAGAAGTTCAAGTCGCTATCCTGACTGAAAACATCGTTAACTTGACACAGCATTTGCGGGAGCACAAGAAAGATCATCATTCCCGTCGTGGTTTGCTCAAGATGGTAGGTCAGCGTCGTAAGCTGCTTGCATACCTGAAAAACAACGATATCAGACGTTACAGCGCATTGATCGAAAGACTCGGCCTTCGCCGATAGAACTTGCGAAATGAAAAGCAACCTGGTTGTCCTGCCGTCCGGGAATAACGGATACGCGGATTCGGGTTGCTTTTTGTAATATGAAAAGACTCAGAGTAAACTGCTGATTTTGCAGTGCTATATAGTTTTCGAAGATAGTGATGCTACATATAGGAGGGATAAAATGGTGCAACGAATTGAGATGACAGTAGGCGGAAGACCTATGTCAATTGAAACAGGTCGTCTTGCGAAGCAAGCCAATGCTGCAGTGAAGGTCCAGTACGGCGATACAGTCGTATTATGTACAGTTACAGCATCTGCGGGACCGAAGGATTTGGACTTTTTCCCACTGACAGTTAACTACGAGGAACGTTTATATGCCGTTGGTAAAATCCCAGGTGGAYTTATTAAACGTGAAGGCCGTCCAAGTGAAAAGGCGATTTTATCTAGCCGACTAACGGACAGGCCTATTCGTCCGTTGTTCCCGGAAGGCTTCCGGAACGATGTACAAGTAATGAATATTGTTATGAGCGTTGATCAAGACTGTCCTCCAGAAATC
>NZ_JBFUHJ010000208.1:0-9195 GCF_056402455.1 Paenibacillus sp. P4_A7
TTGTATAAGATGGGATTTGACCCGGTCCTTAAAGGCAGTGATTTCGATGCGCTGCGAAAAGGGAATCCTCCAGATGATATTAAAATAGAGCAGGAGCATGTGAAATGGGCAGACGCATTCACGATGATCTATCCCATTTGGTGGACAGGTCTGCCTGCTCTAATAAAAGGTTACATCGATCGCGTATTTTCATATGGCTTCGCTTATGCGTATGGAGAGGATGGCAGCATTAATAAGCTGCTTACTGGTATGAAGGGTCTTATTATCAACACGCATGGCACACCCTCAGAAATCTATAGCAAGACCGGTATGTATGACGGACTCAAAATCACCTCGGATACAGGTATTTATGAATTTTGCGGCATTACTCCGGTAGGTCATTTATTTTTTGGAAGTGTGCCGCAGATCGACGATGCAGCACGTCAGAGAATGCTTGAGGAAGTACATGAGAAGGCCAAAACATTATTCGATTAACCGTAATAATGAGTGGTAAACGGCTAAGAACCCTATTTCGATCTTAAATCGAGATAGGGCTTTTTTTGTTGTTAGGGCTATTTTTAACAGGAAAAGGTAACAATATTAATGATTATACTAAGAAACCGATTGGAATGATTAACATGATGAGTATCCATTGGCGGTTAGCCGAGCTTTGGGTGTTGAAGCAGAATAGAGAGCTTTCAGAAGATGAATTATTAGAGATGGAATGCTGTATGAAACTGAATGCCAATTATGCGCTTAAGGTTGCTGAGCAATACAATATGGCACTAATGGCTAGTATGACGAATGATTGGAGCTGGCTGCACGATATTTCGGCTAACATTGAGAAATTAGAAAATATATATAAAGGAAAGAAGCCGCATTTTTTCGAAAAATGACCGCAGTTAATGATTAACTTTTAACGAACTCTACCTCAATGTGTACAACCTCCGACCGGCTGCCGATGCGTATAGGAGGTCCCCATGATCCGAAGCCTGATGAAACAATGGCATGAAGTCCGCCTTTTTTCAAATAACCCCAATCAAGTTCAAACAAGCGCTTCGTGATGAGATGGTTAGGTGCCATTTGACCGCGATGCGTATGCCCCGATACCGAAAGATCTATACCGTTTTCTGCCGCACTCGCAATGTCTGACGGTTGATGATCGAGCATGATTAGTGGAAGCTTAGTATTGATAGATGACACAAGCTCGCTTATTGGCAATCTTTTTTTAGAGGAACGGAAGCCGCTTGAAGCCTTATCCTTTCGTCCAATAATATAGAAGCTGTTATTGATCAGTACGGACTCATCCATCAGAACATGTATATCAATGGCACCCATAGCCTCGATAAACTCAGGTACTTTTCCGCCAATATACTCATGATTACCGGTGACCGCAAATACCCCAAGCGGAGCTTTAAGCTTGCCAAGTACGGCAGCCATATTTTTGCGAATAAAGGGTTCGATGTCATCATCTAAAATATCGCCCGGCAGCAAAATAAGATCGGGTTGAATATGTTGCACCTTAGCTACAAGCCGCTCCAAATGACGCTTGCCTACGATATTGCCGAGATGTAAATCTGAGGCCATTGCAATCCGCAGCTTTTTCATAGCTCCAGCTTGCTTCGGAATTTTCAACTGATACGTTCGGATGACGGGACTCCAAGCATTCCAAGAGCCGCGAGCCAAAAGGCCAATTAATAATAATGAAGCCGCGCTCCCCACGCCTACAATATAAGTGGATTCGGATGCGCCAAGTGCTTTAAGGATCAGCCCAAGTATATTAGCAATAGGCAGGATCAGCACACTATATTCCAAGATGGCCAACCAATAGGAACCAATCACTTTTAAAGCTTCTGCAATCGGTTTAAGGAAGCTTGAATAAAGCGACCGGCTAATCAAATAGGCAAATGCGACTAATCCGAAGCAAACGGAGTATGCTCCTGGACGATTCCAGTCGAATAGGGTAGATAGAAATAACCAGCCATTCCAACCTATGTACCAAGTAATACCGCAGTACACAAGCAAAACACCTATAATAATAGCTATAAAACGAAGATTCATCCTACAACGCTCCTTGGTCGCTCATCTGTTCTTACATAAGCTGAAATTACTATATCATATAGAGAATAGAGCAGCCAAATGCATAGGGATAGCAGGAACAGAGCGGTTAAAGTCGAACGTATATATACGATAATTACATGTAATAGTAGATAGAGTCTTTAATAGCGAAATATAAATCAATGTATTCCATATGAGGAGGAAACTATTATGACGAATCTAGTTATATCAATGAATCAATTTGAACAAGCCGTTCAATTTATAGTGAACGAAGGCAGACTGCTGGAGAGGACTTTATATGCTTACGAGTTTGAAGGAGGCTCTGAAGAGGATGTAATAAGAGAACTAGCTGTATACCAAAATGCGGACGGAGGCTTTGGAAAAGGGTTAGAGCCGGATATTCGCACCGAGGTATCCTCTGCTATTGCTACGACTGTTGCTTTACAGCATTTGAAAACAGTGGGAGCGGGCAGTAATTCTCCGATAGTTAAAGATGCGATACGATACTTGATTGATACCTATAACAGGGCACAGCGGGCTGGCTGGGATATTGTGCCCCCAGACGTGGAATTGGCTCCGCGCGCTCCGTGGTGGAATTATAATGCAGCGCATGAAGGCTGGGGAAATCCAGCGATTGAAATAGTAGGTTATTTTCATAAATACGCAGACCTAGTGCCGGTGAATATACTAAATGAGCTGACACAGCATGCCATTACCTATATAAATGAAGGATCTACTAGGAAAGATTTTCATGAGCTATTCTGTTGTTTGCGCTTCGCGGAGCTAGTACCTGAGTCTGTGCTGCGTGAGGTTAAACCTGTAATTGATGAAATGGTAATGAATTGCGTAACAACTGATCCAGATGGGTGGAATGGCTATTGTCTTATGCCCTTACAGGTGGCTGAGTCGCCGAATTCCATTTATCACGAAAAGCTTGGTGACAGCGTGAAGTTGAATCTGGGGCACTTACTAGCGAAGCAGCAAGCTAACGGTGCGTGGTCGCCAACTTGGAGCTGGGGGCAATATGAAGATGTTTGGGCGAAGGCTGAGCAGGAGTGGAAGGGTGTCTTAACGCTTGACGCGTTGCGCAGACTGAAAGCCTATGGTATCGTGACGTCATAGTTGAATAGGAATTGAAGAGGATAATTATTGCGCTTTCGAATGTGAATGTGCATCAAGGAATGGAGCGTAAAGCCTGATGAAATCATTAGTACTAGCAGAGAAACCAAGTGTAGCAAAGGAAATTGCGCGTGTCCTCGGATGTGGACAGAAGCATAAAGGGTATATGGAAGGTCCTAAATATGTGGTGACCTGGGCACTAGGCCATTTAGTTACTCTTGCTGAGCCAGAGGATTATGATAAGAAGTATAAGACATGGAATCTGGAGGATTTGCCCCTTCTGCCTCCCAAAATGAATTTGAAGATCATGAAAGAAACATCCCAACAATATAATTCGGTAGCTCAGCTTTGCAAGCGGCAGGATATAAGTGAGCTTATTATTGCGACAGATGCGGGGCGAGAAGGCGAGCTGGTAGCACGCTGGATCATGGAGCTGGTTCGTTGGCGGAAGCCGTTTAAGCGGCTATGGATTTCTTCGCAGACTGATAAGGCGATAAAGGATGGATTCAACAACCTGAAGCCGGGCAAGGATTATAATAATTTGTATGCTTCCGCTGTTTGTCGCGCTGAGTCTGATTGGCTAATCGRATTAAACGTTACCCGGGCACTAACAACTAAATACAATGCGCAGCTTGCGGCAGGACGTGTTCAAACGCCAACTCTCTCGATGATGATAGAGCGTGAGCAAGAGATTCAGTCGTTCCAATCTCAGCCGTATTGGACCGTTTCCGCTGAATTTGGAACGTTTTCGGCGTTATGGCGTGAGCAGGAGACGCATGACGGCAGGATTTGGGATAAGGCGGATGCTGATGCAGTATCCGTTCGTATCCAAGGAGGAAGGGCTAAGGTTGACAAGCTTCGTACTATAGAGAAATCGGAGTCGCATCCGCAAGCGTATGATTTGACGGAGCTGCAGCGTGATGCGAACAAAAGACTTGGCTTCTCTGCTAAACAAACGTCGAATGTTTTGCAGAAGTTATATGAGCAACATAAGCTAGTTACCTATCCGCGTACGGATTCACGTTATTTGTCTAGTGATATGGTTTCTACCTTAAAAGGTCGTTTGGAGAGCATAGCGGTAGGTCCCTATGTGCAGCTTGCGCGCAAGCTGCTAAGAGGACAACTGCAGGTGACGAAGCGGATTGTCGACGACAGCAAAGTAACGGATCACCATGCTATTATTCCTACTGAGCAATACGTTCAATTAGGAGCGCTCAGCAGTGATGAGCGTAAGCTGTATGATTTAATCGTAAGGCGCTTTATCGCATTATTTTATGGTCCCTACCGCTACGATGAGACGAGTGTTGTGCTTGCTTTAGGCAAGGATCGGTTTTATGCGAAGGGCAAGATAGAGAAGGAAGCGGGCTGGAAGGAGATCTACCAGTCAGACTCTCGTGCATCTAGTGATGAGGAAGACGAGGAGGATGATAACGGCAATGCCGGGAGCAAAGCTGATCGACAGCCATCGCAAATGCTTCCCGCGCTGACCTCCGGACAGGCAATACCAGTGAAGCAAGGGAAAGTGAAGGAGCTTCGTACAATGCCGCCTCCGCGGTACACAGAGGCAACACTGCTTACTCGAATGGAGAAGCATGGCTTGGGTACACCTGCGACGAGGGCTGATATTATAGAAAAACTGCTCGGAACTGACACCATTACGCGTACGCAAAATAGACTGATGCCGACTGGAAAAGGCAAACAGCTCATTGAGCTTGTTGTTAATGAACTGAGAAGTCCTGATTTGACTGCGAAATGGGAGCAAGAGCTAGAGCGAATTGCTCAAGGGAAAGGTGATCCGACAGCATTCATGCGCAATGTTCGCGATCAAGCGTCGAAATGGGTATCTGAGGTCATAAGCGAGACTAAGGAATATAAACCTCATAATCTGACTCATTCACGTTGTCCGGAATGTGAAAAGCCTTTGCTAGAAATAAACGGAAAACGCGGAAAGTCACTCGTTTGTTCGGATCGTGAATGCGGCTATCGACGTGCGGCTGAACCGATGCTATCCAATAAGCGATGTCCGCAATGCCGCAAGAAGATGGAGATTCATGATGGCAAGGCGGGGAAATACGCGCAGTGTCGTCCTTGCAACGTCATTGAGACATTAGGCGATAAGCCGGGTGGTAAGGTGAATCGTAAGCAAAATCAGAAGCTTATCGAGCAATTTAGCGATAATACGTCACTATCCAACAGTATGGCGGATAAGCTGAAGGAAGCGATGGCGAAGCTGTCTGATAAATAGAGTTGAAGTATCAAGGCGGGTAAGCGGACCTTTATTGGTTGGCTTATTCGCTTTTTCTTTTCTACCAGCATATCATTCGACTGCTAGAGCTGTGTTTCAAGGGGAAGCAATCAATCTGGCAATCTGGGTTCTCATTAAGGACGTTAAATTAATCATTTGATAGATTACTAGATTTCGATTAAAGTTTTTTATGGAATTATCAAAAAAATGCCCTGTGGATAACAATATCCACATTGTACACGTTGATACTTCTTCTTATTCGACGTATATCCACACACTATTCACACCGTATCCACAAGATGTTGTGCACAACTGGGGCTGTTGTCCATTAAATTGCGCCATGCTACTATGATAAAGAATTAACCAAAAGGTGGAAGAAAGGATGTGTAGTAATGGAGCTACTGTCTGACGAACTGCTGGTTGACACTTATTATGCAGCTATTCAGTTTAAATTGGATACCGAATTTATTAGAATGCTGGCGCTTGAGTTAAAACGAAGACGTGTTAACCCAGAGGCTCGTAAAATTACTGCATAGTTTCTAAGTCGTGCAATAACTGTCGAAGCTTATGTCCATTCCGTAATTGATACCTCAGCTGTAAGATTGCAGTTCGAACAAATGAGTACATGTTTGCAATCACTTCTACTTTGCAATAAGCCATTACTTAGAATGTCTCCTTCCTCCATGGGCTGATAGGGTGCATAAGGCCCTGTCCAATCCGACACACGACCATAATCGCTCATTTTACCCTCGCAGGAGGTACAGTTTTCTTGCAGGGCTTGAATTCCGTTACACACTGGACAAAACAAAAGGGTATCCTCCTAGGCGCGCCTCGCATATGAATGCAAGAGGTGCATGAAATGATTCGCCAAGGATAGGATGCCCTTATATTAATTTATATATATCCGTGAATCGAATGCATTTTCCGTTGAGGACGATGACAGCCGTGCACTAATTATTAAATAGGTTATATTACATTTTCATGTTGCTGCTATGTCCAGGAGACAGCTTCGCCGCTGGATCAACATAGACCTTCGCATTATTGATAGCGGTAGGAGCTTCACCAAATCCGACAGCGATTAGTTTAAGCTTACCAGGATAAGTCGTAATATCACCTGCTGCAAAGAGCCCCGAAATATTCGTTTCCATCCTTGTATCGACAATGATCGAACCGCCTTGAATGTTAATGCCCCAATCGGCAATGGGTCCTAGCGAGGATACGAAGCCAAAGTTTACGATAACCGCATCGATGTCGAGTTCAAGGATTTCATTTGTTTTGACATCGCTTAAGGTTACTTTATTAATTCTGTCTTCGCCATGAAGCGCAATAATTTCCTTTGGCGTAAGTACTTGAACTTTGGAATTCATAAGGTTTTCTACGCTATGCTCATGTGCACGGAATTTATCGCGGCGATGAATGAGCGTCACGCTTTCTGCGATAGGCTCCAACATAAGTGACCAATCGACTGCGGAGTCACCTCCACCGCTAATCAATACCTTTTGACCTTGGAAACGCTGTAAGTCTCCTACAAAATAATGAAGGTTTTTCTTCTCGTACTGAGCTGCTTCAGGGAGCTCTAGCCGTCTTGGCTCGAAGGCGCCGACTCCGGCTGTTATAATCACTGCTTTTGCAAAATGAGTTGTTTTGTCTGTAACAATTTCGAATAGACGCTCGTCATGTTTAATAACGTTTGTAACTTTTTCCTCTAAGCAAATTTCTGGCTTAAAGTGATTAAGCTGCTCGACCAAACGGTCAACTAGTTCTTGAGCAGTTACTTTAGGAAAACCAGCMACATCATAWATRTATTTTTCRGGGTAAAGCGCTGCAAGCTGTCCGCCTAGCTGGGGCATGCTTTCAATAAGTTTGACTGATGCTTGGCGCATACCACCGTAGAAAGCTGCGAACAATCCTGTAGGACCGCCACCAATGATCACGATATCAACAGGTGATTCTGATGCTTTAAGGTTATTCAACTTTTCCACCTCCGCTATTAAGTATACGATTTTCATTATAAACTTTTGCACCAAAAGAAGGAAATAATTAATTTGTATAGAGTTCTAAAGTTTTTCGTTAACTTTGCCCTTGAACTTTGTTTGAAAACTATGTAATATTTCTGATGTATGTTAAGCACGGAACTGGTTGCGAACGGTGTCGAAAGATGTTGCGGTTCCGTTTGGATAAGAATGATAAAATAGTCCCATAGCGCACAAACTAGAGCCATTATAAAGAGATATCGGTTCAGGCTTGTGTAATTTTTCACAATACAAATACAAAGATAAAAGGAATGGATGGGATCATACGATGAGCAACATACCTAAAATCGTGATTCTTGGAGCAGGATACGGTGGAATTCTCACCGCTCTTCGTCTGCAAAAAGAACTGAACTACAATGAAGCGGATGTAACCTTAGTCAATAAACATGATTATCATTACATCACTACTCATCTGCATATGCCAGCTGCTGGTACCGACAACCCTGAAAATGCTCGAGTAAGCATTTCCAAATTGATCGATGAATTTAAAATTGATTTCGTAAAATCAACCGTTGTACAAATTCGTCCGCAGGACAAGAAAGTTATTCTTGAGGACGGTACACTTTCATATGATTATTTGGTAATTGGACTTGGCGGAGAAACGGAAACCTTCGGAATTCCGGGTCTTAGTGAGCATGCAATGAATATTCGCAGTATTAATTCAGCTCGTTTAATCCGTGAACATATTGAGTACCAATTTGCACGTTTCAAACGTGAGCCGCATCGTACTGACTATTTGACGTTTGTCATTGGCGGCGCAGGCTTTACCGGTATTGAGTTTATTGGCGAGCTATCCGATCGCATTCCAGAGCTGTGCAAACAGTTTGATGTGGATCCATCGCTTGTGAAAATATATAACGTAGAAGCTGCTCCGACAGCGCTGCCTGGCTTTGATCCTGAGCTCGTAGAATACGGCATGGACGTATTGACGAAGAAAGGCGTTACATTCCGCATCGGAACTGCGATCAAGGAATGTTCAGCTGAAGGCGTTATTGTCGGCGAAGGGGAAGAAATCAAATCGGCGACTGTCATATGGACCGGCGGTATTCGTGGTAACCGTCTAATTGAAGAAGCTGGCTTCGAAACGATGCGCGGCCGTGTGAAGATTGACGAATTTCTTCGCTCACCTGGCACAGAAAACATATATATCCTAGGCGATAATTCCCTTATGTTCAATCCGGAAGGCCGTCCGTACCCACCGACAGCTCAAATCGCAATGCAGCAAGGCGTAGTTTGCGCGCATAACCTTGTAGCTTCCATTCGCAATCAACCGCTGAAAAGCTTCACGTTCAGCAACAAGGGTACAGTAGCATCGCTTGGTAAAGGCGAAGCAATTGGTATTGCATTTGGCAAGAAATATAAAGGACGCACTGCAGCTTGGCTGAAAAAATTAATTGATCTTCGTTACTTGTTTATCATCGGCGGGATTCCACTCGTACTGCGTAAAGGTAAATTTCTATAATGAGACACTGCAGCGTACAAGTACGCGGCTTGCTGACGAGAGATGAGCTTGATCGATACAACGCATTGATGGAAGTGGGTTCATTTCTGGAATCGCAAACTCGTTACGACTTGGCTTATACGGTGCAAAAGGAAGTTGACCTGCTCATTCAGCCGGCTATTGAGAGGCTGAAGGATAAGGGACGAGAGCGCGACAGAGCTACCCAAGAGTATTTGGAAGCGAAGCGGCTCAGTTTAGCAGAGATCGATGATGATGATGATGACGATGACGATGATGCTTAGATAGCTATAATATGATGT
>NZ_JBFUHJ010000209.1:0-9155 GCF_056402455.1 Paenibacillus sp. P4_A7
CTGATAGCCTGGAAAGGAAAGCGGATCGACGGATTCCATATTATCGTCGTATTCAATCAAACTGCCGTCATCGAGTGTCAAACCGATTCGTTCCCATGCATTCAATCGGTAGTGATGACCGCATGACGAGCAGACCTTTAAATTCTTTTCTAGTTCTTTGCTGTACTGAATGGTGCCACATTTGGAGCACTTATTCATTAAGCCTTCTGGAATATCGCGTTTGCGTTCCGAAGGTATGGTTGCATATTTCTTCTTTGTAAATAAATCTTTTATCTGCACGTGTGACACCTCTCAAGGCGCAATAGTATAGAGCTATCCATCATGACCGCATAATGGAGTTGAATACTTCCTGAACTTCCTCCAGCTCGCCTGACGGAACTAGTATCTCGTATTGCTGTTTAGACAGATTAACAGAACGGACCTTCACCAGAAAACCTTCCTCCGTGAGCCGCTTCTTGATGTTATCTGCGATTTTTGCTGTTGGTGCGATATAAATGACCGTCCACATTATGGTACCTCCTGAAAACTTTGCAGCAGCAAAGCTCACTTCCTAAGCATAGCACTTTCCCGGTAACAGGCCATATGATGAAATAATGATACCATAGTCATGGCGATTCCGGCAAATCATAACGGTTAGCTTTTGGGTCTTGATGCGCAATTCTTGCAGATGCTGCGGCGGCTAAACCCGCAACCAAGTCATCCAAAAAAACGTGAATTCGTTCGCCCTTCATGTTGAGTTGACGAATAATACCGGGTTTTACTTTATCTAAATATCCGAAGCTCGTCAATCCAATCATTCCATAAACATTTGTAATTCCGAGTGCGAGCGTCTCGTCTACTCCATAAAGTGATTCGTCATTTTCCATAATCGCTTGCAGCGGTTCAGGCAACAAACGACGCTCCGCGAGTTCATCCAGAGCAATGCCAGTATACATCACATATTGCACTTCTCTTTTCTCAAGCACCATTCTTACGCTTTCCTCGCATTCCTCCATTGTTAAGTCATTATTGTATGGATGCTGCAGCGTAAAAACGATTTCCGTCACATCAGCAACTGACACACCACGTTTAAGCAGCAATTTCTCGATACCAGTCATATTGAAAATCCCCTCCCGCAACTGCTTGTACGTTCACCTCAGAAACAGGGCGATTCGGCAGTGAGTGGTCTCAMATTTGTATGCCGTTTTCGCTTGTATCTCTATACATATGCGCGTACAAACTATTACGTGCCTGTCAATTTCAAACATTTCTCGTCAAGTGTAAACGACTCTCGCCGTCTTCTACGGAAAACGTTCGTTTCGCGGTAGGGACATTCTACTTGATAATAATCGCACCTTCACCGAACAACTGCTCGACGGCGCTAACTAGCATTGGGGAAGGCTTTACCCGATAATTATGGCTAAGTGCAATGGACTTTTGTCCTTGCTCATAAAATAGAACCGTATTGAGTTGCCCGGAATGAGTTGATAATAATTGTTTAAGCTTATCCAACATATCCGGCTGTTCATGCACAGCAGCGATCTTAATATAAACGCGCTGCAGCTTTCGTTCTGTAGGCTGCTGACGTTCTGGAGCAGCTTGATCAGTTACTAGCTGAGTAGTATCAGATGCTGACTGCGAACCTTGCGCTTTCCCAGTTGTTCGGCTGTTAAAGCCCCCAGTGGAGCTCGAACGCAATGCGCGAGCCTTCGCCTGCCGCTGCAAACGCCCCACCTGCTCCGATAGGTCTAAGCTTGTCGTGTTAAGAGGAACTACATCCTCGACTATCAGCTTATAGTCATCGTCCTGCTGCTGAACAGTGGCTTGAACGATAAGTAAGCCGCCCTTCTCGAGCATGCTCCCGCATCGCTTCCAAACAGTTGGAAATACGACGGCCTCCACTCTCATAATGCGGTCCTCCAGCTCGAGAAAACCCATCGCATTCCCTTTCTTATTCGTGAAAGGCTTCAGCGATACAACCATTACTCCAACAATTGCAATGGATCCATCCGGCACGTCACTTAGCTGAACCAATCGATCTAATCCAAGTAATTCAAGCTGCTGCTCCGCATCATCAAGGGGATGGCCCGATAAATATAATCCGAGCAGCTCACGCTCAAACTCAAGCTTCTGACCGACTGTGAACGGCCGTACATCCGGCATCTCTACTTCCCAGTTTTGGACTTCCTCCAAACCAAACATCTCGATTTGCAGCTCTTCGCTTTCTTTACGCCATTTAAGCGCGGCTTCCACTGTCTCCTCAAGCGCCGCCAAAAGCTGAGCTCGATGACTTGGAAGCGAATCACAAGCTCCTGCTTGAATAAGTGATTCCAGCACTCGCTTATTTACAATCCTTAAATCAACTCGTCTGCACAGATCAAGCAAACTATCAAAAGGACGTTCACCGCGTTCCTTCTTGAGCGCTTCAATCGCTTGAGTACCCACATTTTTGATAGCAGCCAATCCAAAACGAACTGCTTTTCCTACGGGGGTAAATGATACGTTGCTTTCATTTACATCAGGCGGTAGTACCTCAATCCCCATCCTACGGCATTCATCCACATATTCCGCTGTCTTCCGCTGGTTCCCATTCACAGATGCGAGCATAGAGGCCATAAATGGAACCGGATAGTGTGCCTTCAGCCACGCTGTCTGAAAAGCAAGCACGCCGTATGCCGCTGCATGGGCACGAGGAAAGCCATAATCCGCAAAGCGTACAATCATATCGTAGACATGATTAGCTTCAGCATCCGAATAACCTTCACCCAAGCTGCCCTTCACAAAATGTCCCCGTTCCTCATCCAGTACCTCTCGCTTTTTCTTAGACACAGCTCGGCGAAGCAGATCTGCTTCTCCAAGCGAAAAGCCAGCCATCAACGAAGCGATTTGCATAATTTGTTCTTGATACACGATAATACCGTATGTGTCAGATAGCACCGGCTCAAGCGATGGATGCGGGTATTCGACTGTGATTAGACCATGCTTGCCTTGAATGTATTTAGGTATAAACTCCATCGGTCCCGGACGATACAAAGCTAATACCGAGACAATATCCTCAAATCCGGTAGGTTTCATTTCACGTAAAACGCGCCGTACCCCCGCCGACTCGAGTTGAAAAATTCCAGTTGTATCACCTCGGCCAAGCATCGCATACGTATCAGGATCAGCATCACTTATCATACGGAAATCAATTTCTTTACCATAAAGTTCCTTCACCCAGTRCAGCGTACGTTCTAAAATCGATAGTGTGCGCAGGCCGAGAAAGTCCATTTTGAGAAGACCGATTGCTTCTAAATGCTCCATCGAATATTGGGTTAGAGGGATCTTCTCGCTTCCCATCTGCAAAGGAGCGTAATGTGTGAGCGGCTCTTGTGAGATGACCACACCTGCTGCATGCGTTGAAGCGTGGCGCGGCATGCCTTCAACTTTTATGGCCATTTGCAGCATCGCATTGGTTTTGGGCTGGCGTTCGCAGGCTTCACGCAATTCGGTACTGATGCGAAGCGCTTCCTCAAGTGTAATTCCAAGCTGATTCGGTATGAGCTTTGCCGCTCGATCAACCTCCTGAAAAGGAACATTCATCGCGCGTCCGACGTCTCGTACAGCAGCCTTGGCTGCCATCGTTCCGAATGTGATGATTTGTGCCACATGATCGTCGCCGTATTTGGCTGCCACATAGGCAATAACCTCATCCCGCCGTTCATCATTGAAGTCGATATCAATATCGGGCATCGATATTCGCTCCGGATTAAGAAATCGTTCGAACAACAGCTTATATTTGAGCGGATCAACATCGGTTATTTTCAAAGTATAAGCAACCAAACTGCCCGCAGACGAGCCCCTTCCGGGACCCGTGCGAATTCCTCTTTCATGTGCAAATCGTACGAAATCCCAGACTATCAGAAAGTAATCACTAAAACCCATTTTATCGATTACTGAAAGCTCATATTCCAGACGCTTCTCCGCCTCCATGCGGTAATCTGCATCGTTTATCCACTCCGTTAATCCACCATAGCGAGCCATCAAACCGTCGCGGCAGAGCGTTGCTAAATAAGTTGAAGAGCTCATACCTGCCGGAACAGGACTGAATACGGGAAGCGGTGCGCGGCCAAGCGTTAGTTCAAAGCTGCATTTATCAGCGATTTCCTCTGTATTTGCCAGTGCTTCTGGAACATGTCTGAATAGTAATTCCATCTCTTCTGCTGATTTCATATAGAGCTGATTCGTTGGCATTCGCATTCGATCAGTATCATCAACCGTTTTACCCGTTCCGATGCAAAGCAACACATCTTGTACAGCAGCGTCTTCCTGTCTTAAATAATGTACATCGTTCGTCGCCGCGAGCTTAATATCCGTCTCACCCGCCAGCTTGATCATCGCAATCGCGACCTTCTTCTGGTCGATCATTCCGTGGTCCTGAAGCTCCAAGTAAAAATCGTCCCCGAATATTTCCTTATAGCGTAAAGCTGCTAGCTTTGCTTCTTCTTGCCGATCATGAAGCAAATGCTGTGATATCTCGCTGCCTAAACAGGCGCTTAAACAAATAAGCCCTTCCGAATATTCGCGAAGAACTTCCATATCTACTCTTGGCTTATAGTGGAAACCTTCTAAATGTGCAATTGTGCTTAGCTTCATCAGGTTACGATAGCCTACTTCGTTTTTAGCTAATACGATCAAATGATAGGTAGGGTTCTCTTTACGTGTTCCTTTATCAAAGCGTGAGCCCGTCGTTAAATACAGCTCACAGCCAATAATAGGCTTTATACCATTTGCTTGGCATGCACGGTAAAAAGGAACCGCTCCATACATAACGCCATGGTCGGTTAGGGCTAGCGCTTTCATGCCCAGCTCCGAGGCTCTCGCTGCTAGATCGCGGATTCTTGCGGCGCCATCGAGCAGGCTATATTCGCTGTGAACGTGCAAATGCACGAAAGATTGTTTGTTGTCAGCTCTCATCGCAACCGTTCCTTTCCGCTTCGTCCGAATTAGTTACATCTATTTTATCATAATAGAGGTGGACACGCCCATAGAATGGTAGCAGAGAGTTTTACTTCGCAAAACCAAGGCATGTGCTTACGATGCGAGTTTTGCTCCGCAAAACTTAAGTCAATGCTTACGAAGTAGTTTTGCTTCGCAAAACTTAAGTCAATGCTTACGATGTAGTTTTGCTCCGCAAAACTTAAGTCAATGCTTACGAAGTAGTTTTGCTTCGCAAAACTTTAAGGAGGAGAAAATAATGAGCTATTTTTTGTCCAAAGCAGGACTTGATTTCTTCATTGCTTTCGGTGTTGTGATGGGGGGCTCAATGCTCGCGGGTATTGGATCTGTCTTCATGCTGCTGCCGCCTGGCACCACGATGCTGGATACAGCTGCTAGATTAAAAATATGGGCTATCGTTGCCGCTATCGGCGGGTCGATTGATCCCGTCAGAGTCATAGAGAGCAATATAATGGCCGGTCAGCTGTCCCCTGCCGTACAGCAGATTTGTTATATTTTGATTGCTTTTCTTGGTGCTCATTTGGGAACAGAGCTTGTCCGTTTAATATGTAAAGGGGTCGTATAGGCGATGCGGGTTCCGCCGTTTGATCGTTATATAAGAGGGTTGCAGATGATTGGGGTTCTAATGCTAGGCATCGTAATCGGGGCCATACTATATAATTCCATTTATGTTGTTCAGTTTGAAAAGCTCGTTTCTCTGAAGAGTGAGCTTGAGGTAAAGCTGGACCAGTATGAGCAGGATCTTAAACAACTAAAAAAGTTCAAAAATCAACATACCGTTATCAAAAGTATTCTTCCTCGTATTGAAGAAGAAGCTGGTCAAAATCCAAACAAACCTGATCTCGATAATGCAACAGAAGCCGAGCTTATTAAACGAATCAAAGAGGATCTATCCAGCTTCTATGGCCAAAGCGTCTACGAGATTGATTCCAACGCACTATTCGTCCGCAAGATATTGGAACGCAAAGTTTATACAAATGTGTATAACAAAGATTATATGATTGAATTGAAAACCATACTTATTGCTGATAACGTGCTTCACGTGTGGGTTAAGGTCAAAATCTATGCGAAGCCCCCCTTATAAAGCGCTCAACAGCGTTTCGTGATACAATATAAGCTGTCTATTCACAAGTACGATGCTGCTATCACGCACAATAAAGGAGCTGCTTTACATTGACAATGGATCAACTGATGCAATGGCTGTTGGCGCCAGGTATATTCTTTACCTTGGTACTTTCGGCGATATTCAGTTTCAAGTCACGGCGTTCAGCCGATGCAAGAATCCGCGGAATTTTCGCAGCTAGAATGAACGTGAGTATGGGTATTATGCTGCTGCTCATCGCAGCCGTTCAACTGTTTATGTCGGGTGAATCAACACTCCGTATCGTAATCGGAGCTGTATTCATGCTGCTCGGCGTATTCAATTTATTTGCTGGTCTACGCAATCTCAGCGCTTACCGCGTAATGAAGGGCTAATTCAGTTCTCAGTAAGGATCAATCATCTGTGCCGTCAACATTGCTTTGGCGGCCAAGCCTTTCATATCCTTCACTTCGATTTCAAGCTTCGTAAATTTCCGGCTCATCTCGAGTGCCCGAGGTATAATCGTAATTTCACTGTCAATTTGTACCGGCCTTACAAAATAAGTGGTCATGCTCTCAAGCAAATAATCCCGCTTCGCTGTCTCTCGAATCATTCTGCGTGCCGCTTGTGTCATTAAGGTAGCGAGCAGCCCTTCCGATACCATTCCCAGCGCTCCGGACATTTGCGGCGTAGTCGTTCCTTTATAAGCGATACCAAGCTCATCTTGTCCTTGCAGCGTTGCATCAGCAATAAAACCTGTCCACATTAAATCCTCAAACGTTTCTCCTGATTCAGGCTGTTTGCCGGCAAATCGCATGGCATCAAGCACTTCTTGTCTCGTAACTACACCAAGCAGCTTGCGATGTCTATCGACTATCGGCAGCAGATCGATCCCTTCGGCGGCCATCGTATGTGCAGCTGAGGTGACGGTAATATTCGGCGCCGCAGTAATGGGCTGCTTCGTCATAAGCCGATCAACAGAGCCTTCATCCGGTGAGCCTACTGCATCTTTAGCCGTCATCATTCCTATAACCTTGCTTCGCTCGTCCACTACTGGAAATCGTGAATAGCCGGTTTCCTTAGAGAGCTTATGAAAGTCGAATATGGTATTCCCTACGTGTAACACATCCGCTGGTCGACYGAATGTCACAATATCCTCAATCAACATAATCTTCCTTTTAATTARCCGGTCATACATCGCACGGTTAATCATTGACGCGACAGTAAATGTATCATGGCGAGAAGATAAAATGGGAAGTGCCCGCTCATTAGCTAGTTCAATTACTTCTGGACTCGGCTCGAAACCGCCTGTGATAAGCACACCCGCCCCTTCTTCCAAGGCACAGCGATGCGCGCCGATTCGATTACCCACAATAAGCAAACTTCCTTGGTCAATATAGCGCAGCATCGCATCCAGCTCCATTGCGCCTATAACAAACTTATGCAGCGTTTTGTCTAAGCCTTCCGCACCGCCAAATAATCGTCCTTCAACAATTTCGGCAACCTCGCCAAAAGTAAGCTGATCCAGTGCCTCCCGCCGTTTACGATCGATTCGAACGGTTCCGATACGCTCCTTCGTACTAACGAGCCCCGAGCTTTCAGCTTCCTTAATGGCTTTGTAAGCAGTACCCTCACTAACACTAAGATCCTTTGCCATTGCCCGCACCGATATTTTTGTTCCAATCTTCAAGCTTTGAATATACAGCATGATTCGCTCATGTTTTGTACTCGTTTCGATTCCCGTTCCAATTAAATCCATAACTATTCCTCCGTCCATAACAATCAACTCACTCCATTATAGGAGAAAGCGAGAAACAAGTCATGTTCATGCGAGGACTTCAAGCAAAATCATTTGTGCCACTGTAAAATTACTTTCTCAGCTTTTATCTTTGCGTCGATGACTTGATCATCCTTACCCTTCAACTTCCATTTTTTGAACAGCTGTTGAATCGTTTGTACATTGATTGCAACTTCTGCTCCCTCCATAATAAATGCATGCCAATCGTATGCAATAGGCACTGGGTAGCGTAAGGATTGAATCAGAAGATTTTCAATTTCAATGGTTTGCGGGGGAATTTCATCATACACATTTGAGAATAGAAAAGAACTTTGTTCACTGAAGGGTCTTGAGATGTTATCTGATTTAAGCTCTATTACAAACTCTACGATTTGTGTATGCGGATTAACACGACAGCTGAAGGAACCACGGGCCGTAACTGTTTTATCGACACGATGAGATAATTGATAATTCAATTGAACAAAGAAGGRGACATTGCAATAATATTCACGAACTTTCCGAAAAAACTCAAATTCATCAACCATCAGTTACCACCTCGCAGCATTCTGACTTAAAAAGTTGAAATCGCCCATTTCAACACCCTGATTCTTCCAATCTTTAAAATGGTAAAACATTCCTTTCAAGGTAATGACAATACTAGAATCATACTTTTTTACACAATTATAGTAAATAGGCCACCCATTAGTCAATGACTATAGTCATTAAAAATAATATACTCTATAGAATGTTGTTGGTGGGCTAGTAAAGTTCTATCGTTAGACTGAGGTGACTTAATGAGTGGGATTTCAGAACTTATAGGAGAAAACATAAGGCAGTTGCGCAAAGAAAGAGGTCTCAGTCAAGAGCAACTAGCTCTACGAGCTGAAATTAACGCATCTTATATGGGACAAGTCGAACGCGGAGAGAAAAACCCAACAATCGATGTACTTAGTAAAATCGCACAAGCGCTTCAAAAGCCCATTGAACAAATCGTAAATGTGGCTGTTGAAGGACCAGTAGCAAAAGAAGACAATAGCTATGCTGATAAAATTGCGCATCAGTTAATCGGGCTTAGTGTGAAGGAACAAGAAGCCGTGTACAGGTTTGTAAAACAGCTCGTACAATTTAAAGATATAGATTAATAGTAATCGTCTGTCTCCTCCCTCTTGGCATAAGCATACGTTTCACGGGGCTGTAAAAGCTCATTTCAAGTGAAAACTTATCATTTATTATCTATTCAAGCGTAAACGGCTGTCGCCGTCCTCTTCGGCAAAAGCATTCGTTTCGCGGAGATATATAAGCACATTTATAAGTGAATAC
>NZ_JBFUHJ010000210.1:0-9094 GCF_056402455.1 Paenibacillus sp. P4_A7
GCACTATAATATGCGCCAAACCTTTATCAAAAGCGTTAATATCCCCATCCCAGTTTTTCGTAACTCTTGCCATCAAATCTTCTGTTAGCAGCTGCAGATGCATATACAGCAATTGCTTTAAGTCATTCTCAGCCCAGTTGGGATTCAAGCTGCTAAGATATTTAGCCATATCATCTGCGTTGCTGTACCATTTTTTATGATACTTTTCTACATCCGCTTGCTTGCCGTTTTTTACTGCATCAATTACTTGTCCTGCAATCACGATATGCTCCGTCAACAGTTCAGCCAGCTTCTTGCCTGCGGCTTCGCCATAATACGGTTTTATTGCGTTGCCAATATCCTGTTGATTTCTCAAAAGCCTAGCAAGCACTTTTTCTTGATCCTCCAACCCTGCAATGGCGCTTACCATATAGCTCCGTTCCCATATAACGTGATCGATCCAAAGCTTTCTTAAGTCATTCTCCAGCCGTACTTGGGATTCGGATACACAGGAATGATGCTTGCTGTGATCATTTCCCGAAGCCACCACTCTTATTGGCGCCATACTTAATGCGAACCCTAATACTAAGGACATACTGAGCAACGTAATTTTTTTAAAGCTGTTAATCACTGATATCTTCTCCTTTTTGATGCATGAATGGCACAACTCGTTATATTGTGGACTATTCCACTTTTTTCATACATGGAAGATGACTTCTCCCGTTCACAGCTGAACGTTACGGCTCATCCGCGGAATTCGGGGAATGCAAAAGCACCAGCTCACTGATGGCAGTGAGCTGGTGCTTTATTTGGCTGATATAGTCGATGAGAGGTAAGTTTTAATTTGAATATTAATGATTGATTTTCAATATTATAACTAGTAGTATTACAGGGTATTACTCAGTAATACCGAACATTACTAGCCACTTCTATTCTAGTGTTACCTAATATTACTTAGCGTTACCGATTCACTCGCTTTTTAATATCACTAAGTAATACCGAGTATTTCTAAGCATCGCACCCGCATGTTCATTACCCCTAAACCCGCTACACGCCTCATTAAATCCATGCCTCAACATCTTCATCATCCACTTCTTCTTCTACCGCAGGCACAGACTTCTGCTCGTTTATCTGCTTATTTTGTTCATTCCGATGAACCTCGACATCTTCTGCAGCTGCCGCTGATTCGTCATGGTTCGCCAAATAACGAATAGGATCAATAGACTGCGGTAGTTCCAAAGGTGCTGGTACCGAAGACGGTGCTCCTGTAAATTGTTTTACTATAGACTGTATTGCTGATGACGCAGCTTCCGCAGACTGCACCGCCATAGAGTCCATTGACTGAGAATGTGTTGTCAAAGACAGCTCTTCTAAACGCCGTTGCAAGCTGTTCCTTTCAATAGGTACAAATGTCTGCAGATTCCGAACGCCATGCTGAACAATCTCGTTCTCCATTAAATATCGTAACGAATCCATCAAGTTGGTTTGCGCATTTAGCCATTCCATTACCAATGGATCCTCCGACTTTTTCGTCTTCAAACTAATGTTATCGCCAGGCAGTTTTAACTTTTTCACTTGGGTCACCTACTATACAAGCTGAATCGCTTTATTTTTTAGCGCCTCATAAATTTTTCCGCGAACAAAAGCATCCAGACCCATTGCATTCATTTGCACCGCATACTCAGCAGGAATGTACAACAACTGCATCTCACGCTCCGCACAAAGCTCCTTCATTTGCGGATAAAGCGCGGAACGCATAAGAATACTTCCGCCGCCATACACACAGATCAGGTCAATTTCATTCCGAGCCTTTGTAAGCTGTCGCTTCACATTTTGAACGATTTGCCTTACTTGGCTTTCAAGCGGTCTCTTCAACGTCTTTAGAGCACGAGAATGATATTTATGATTCGGATTTTTAATAACATCACTGAAAAACTGTCTTGGGCTATCCGGCAAATGAATCAAACGATTAAACTCATCACGCGCTTCCTCGATTGCATACCCAGCACCATGATGACTTCCGTTTACGAATTGACGCAGAAATTTATTGCCCTCCGTAATGGGGTACTCTGTTGAGCCATCGCCAATATCGATATGCAAAATTCTTTTATCCTTAAAATAGCTTCCACTAAATTTTTTCTCCATTTCATATTCCTCAAGAAATTGCTTGAAAATATCTCCTTCTCTCCAGTTCCCATCAGCATCCTTCTGCAGTGTGAAAATAACAGGTGTAGCTTCTGGAACTACCTTTGCAAAAGGAAATACAATCTTCACTCGAACGCGCATCATTCCTAGGTGGACGGTCACATGATGAGCACCCGTAGTAAACCTTTTCTCAAACTTAGCCGATGTTTCATCTGTATGCTGCGTGACCGGCAAGGCGGTCGCCATATCCGCTTCTACGTCAATATTCTCTGGAATGGTCTTCTCTTCCTCATACGCCTTCTGTACAGCCACAGCCGCGATTTGAGCCAGCGTGTTAATAATCGGCAAATCCATGTCGCTTTTAAAATCAATGCCGATTTGCAGATTATCCAAAATCTCTCCACTCTCGAGCGCAAACTTACCTACGTAATACATACCGGCTCTTGCGGCAGGTGAATCAATAGTCACGACCAATTGGTCCTGCAAATTTTTAATAAAACTCTCAGGAGACTGCTCTTCACTCCAAGGCAGCTCGTCCACCGTACAATTGACATTTGGCTGTTGAATAAGCTTTCCATCAATAATTAAATCATGCTCGCTATTTCCATTATCGTTACCCACATAAAAATGATAATTCATAAATGATTCCTCCTTAAGTTTTGTGAAGCAAAACTAGCTTCGTAAGCATGGACTTTGAGTTTTTAGAATAAAAACTTACTTGAGTATAAAAACTTACTTATAAGCATAAGCTTTTAGTTGCTTCAACTTCTATAGTATTACTTTGCCATATGAAGTATTAGCATGCATCCCGCTATGGACCCAGTACCAATTAATGTTTTTTCATAAACATTTGTCGGAATTACTCTCAAGGCATACGGCTCACATGCTAAAATTTAACCATCGAGGGTTAATTATATTACCCTTTTGCATCGTATTCGACATTTTCTTTATTTTTCAATAAATTTCTTTTTAACTTTGTCTCTAAAAGATGTAGAATAGAGACAAAGGGTTCGGAACTGGTTAAGTCATGCTCGCTGCTTGAAAGACTCTTTAGTTTTTTAATATGTGAAAAATGTAACAATCTTTCTAAACAGCGAGTTACCCTTGAGAAATGACATAATCCGGACTGAAGCTTACTTTAATTCCAATGTAAAGGAGGACGTTTACTAATGTCACAAACATCTGCTGGAGCAACTCTTACTGAAGAAACAAAATCATTAGATGTGCTTGATCAACTAATGAAGCCGGAGGTTCAACAATCTCTAACTGTGCTCGTGGACAACCTACCGAAATTGGCTGAGATGGTAACACTTATGACAAAGGCTTATGATTTCGCACAAGGTATCGCTACGGACAAAGTATTGATCGATGAGTTCGCTCATGGTATTGGCGAGTTTGTTAAACCTGTTCAAGAAAAAGCAAAAGGTATTGCCGCTGCAGCTATTGAAGCTGGAGAACGCGCACAAGCTGACGCAGGTAGCTCCGTTGGTCTATTTGCTATGCTTAAAATGCTAAAAGATCCAGAAGTACAAAAAACACTTCGCTTCGCTCAAGCCTTCCTTACTGTGCTTTCTGAGAAGAAAACCGAAAACCACTAATTAATTATTGAAAGAATGGAGGATGGACATGTCGAAACAAATTTTAATACTTGGCGGCGGATACGGCGGCGTTCTTACGGCTCTAACAGCTCGTAAATATTTGTCCGCAGCAGATGCGAACATTACAATCGTCAACCGTTTTCCAACGCACCAAATTATTACTGAACTGCACCGTCTTGCTGGGGGCACAATTGCAGAGAAAGCCGTATCGCTTCCTCTAACTAAGCTGCTCGGCGACAAGAAAGTAAACGTTGTCGTTGATTCAGTTAAAGAAATTAAACCAAACGAGAAGCAAGTCGTTTTGGAAAGCGGTACTGTATACAAGTATGATGCGCTTGTCGTAGCTCTTGGCAGCGAAACAAACTACTTTGGTATCCCAGGTCTAGAAGAGAACAGTCTTGTGCTTAAATCCGTTGCAGATGCTAACCGCATTCGCGAGCATGTTGAAGCACGTTTGGACGCATACAAAAAATCAGGTAACAAAGCAGACGCAACAATTGTTGTTGGCGGCGGCGGCCTGACTGGTGTTGAGCTTGTTGGCGAATTCGCTGATAAACTTCCTGAAGTATGTCGCAGCAAAGGTATCGACTTCAACGATATTTCACTATATTGCGTAGAAGCTGGTCCAGCTGTTCTACCTATCTTCCCTAAAGTGCTAATCGAGCGCGCAGTTTCAAGCCTTGAGAAACGTGGCGTTACCTTCATCACTAGCGTTGCTATAACAGAAGCTACAAAAAGCTCTGTATCGCTTAAAGATGGACGTACCCTAGAGTCCAGCACCATTATTTGGACTGGCGGCGTAAAAGGTAACCCTGTTGTCGGCAGCAGCGGCCTTGCTGAAGACCGTGGTCGTTCAACGGTTACACAAACCCTGCAATCCACTTCCCATGCGGATGTATTCCTTGCTGGTGACTGTGCAGTTGTATTCCCAGAGGGCGGCGAACGTCCATACCCTCCAACCGCTCAACTTGCTTGGCAAATGGGCGAAACTGTTGGCTATAACCTATCGGTTATGATCAACGGCGGCGTAATGGATAAATTCGTTCCTGTATTCTCCGGAACGCTTGGAAGCCTTGGTCGTAAAGACGGCGTTGGCACAATCGGCGGCAACAACACGCAGCTGAAAGGCTTGCCTGCTTCACTAATGAAGGAAGCAAGTAACATTCGCTACCTTTCACACATCAACGGCTTGTCTGCACTCGCTTACTAATCCAAATATACGTGTAAACGGCTTACGCCTTCTTTGACGGTGTAAGCTCGGTTCACGGCAACATAAAACAGGCGCCTAGTATGTACTAGGCGCCTGTTTCTTATCACATTGCTTTTATTTCGAGCAACTCATACTTGATAACGCCCATAGGAGCATTCACGCTGATGATGCTGCCAACCTTTTTGCCTAGAAGCTCTTTGCCCAAAGGGCTTTCATACGAAATTTTATCCTCAAGCACATCCGCCTCGGCAGGACCTACAATACGGTATTCGATTTTTTCATTAAATTCTACATCATTTAAAATAACAGTGGAGCCAATGTTAACTATTGTGAGGTTTAGACTACCTGCATCCACTACTTTTGCTTTATTCAGCATCTTCTCCAAAATTATAACTCTGGTTTCCAGGAAGGACTGATCATTTTTGGCGGAATGATATTCGCTATTTTCCTTCAAATCGCCATAGCTAATTGCTAATTTAATTCGAGCGGCTAATTCTTTACGCTTCACATATCTGAGATCATCCAGTTCAGCTTGTAACTGCTCCAATCCCTCTTGGGTTAGTATCACTTCATCGTTAGCCATTATTCCAACTCCTATTTACTATCATTCTCTAATTCTAACCTATATTCGGTAGTTGTGCCAAAAGCCACAAGTTTTTTTCGTGTCGTAAAGAAAATAGCCAAAGGCATATGCCTTTGGCTTTCAGCAATCAGTTGCCTACTTTTCGTGTGAGAAGCTCCATTTATTTCATCAACCCTACTTCTTTCAACCATTCCTCAGCTACAACACGGGCTTGCTTTCCTTCCAAATCCACTTTGCCATTGAGGATCGACATCGTTTTATCATCGATTTTCCCTGCAAGTAAATTTAGAACCTCTGTAAGCTCAGGGTGTGCCTCTAACGTATCCATCCGAATGACAGGAGCCGCGTAATAAGGCGGAAAGAAGTGTTTATCATCCACAATAACTTTCAGATTAAAAGCTTGGATTCGACCATCCGTGGAAAATGCATCATTGGCGTCCGTTGTTCCTTCTTTAACCGCACTATAAGTTAATCCTGCATCGAGTCCCTTCACTTCCTTGAACTTCATCCCATATACCTTTTCCAATCCAGAGTATCCATCGGGACGCTCCAAAAACTCATGTGTAGCGCCAAGAACAAATTCTGGAGACTTTTTGGCTAAATCAGAAAAGGTTTCGATACCCTGTTGATCCGCCCGATCTTTTCTCATCGCGAGTGTATAGGTGTTATTAAAACCTATAGGTTCAAGCCATGTGACCTGAAATTTCTGTTCATAAGCCGCCTTAACCTGTTTGTAAGTTAATTCCGGTTCTCCTACGATCGGCTTTTCCTTGAGTACAGAAGTCCATCCGGTACCTGTATATTCCGGATATAAATCAATATCACCGCTAACCAATGCATTATGAGTGACTTGCGAACCCCCAAGAAATGGCTTCCTGGTGACACTTAAATCTGTTTTTTCCTCGATTAAAGAGGCCATTAAATGAACCAAAACATCCTGCTCCGTAAAATTCTTTCCACCAACAACGATGGAATCACCACCGGACGAAACTGCCCTCAGCGATATGCCTACAATTATCGCAATAATTAGTAACGAAGCCAAAGTTAGCTCCAGCCTTTTTATAAATTTGGATCTGCCTTTACCCCTCTTTTTAACTCCCTTTGGGGTTACGGCTTTCTCTAGCCTCTCAAGAATGAAATCAAATATAACAGCAAGCAGCGCGGCTGGTATGGTGCCCGCTAAAATCAACTCCGTATTGACCGTTGAAATTCCTCTGAAAATCAAATCGCCAAGCCCACCCGCTCCAACTAGCGAAGCAAGGGTCGCTACGCCTATGATCATTACGGTAGCTGTTCGTATGCCTGCCATAATAACATTCAGAGCTAGCGGCAGCTCAATTTTGAACATAACCTGTAAGCTCGTCATGCCCATACCGACGCCGGCTTCCTTGATCGACTTCTCCACATTCATAATTCCCGTATAGGTGTTCCTCATAATCGGCAGCAAGGCATATACCGTCAAAGCAACGATAGCAGGGACTATGCCAATACCAACCAACGGAATCATAAAACCTAATAAGGCTAAGCTCGGGATCGTCTGAAACAAGGAAGCTACACCAATGACCGGACCCGCAAGCCTTGGCATACGTGTCAGCAAGAGCCCTGTTGGGATAGAGATAACCATAGCTATAAGCAGAGCGATGAACGAAATTTGAATATGCTCTATCGTTGCGTTAATAATGTCTTCTTTTCTATTTATTATGACATCCCAGAAACTCATAGCTAACCCCCGAACTACATCTGTTTAAGCAGTGCGTCAATTAAACTTGAATTGGTTACTAGTCCAGCTAATTGCCCCTGTTCATGTACAACAGGAAGGTTACTCAATCCATGTTTTTTCATCAGCTCTACAGCATCTCCTACGCTTGTCCCAATAAGGACAGTTGGAATATCGTTTCTCATAATATCCTGAAGGGTAAGATCTTCTTCGTGATAATGGTTTTCAAGCATTTCTTTCGTTACAATTCCTTTTAAAATATGGTTCTTATCGGTTACAAGCAAGCCATTTACACGATATTGTTTCATCAGCTTCGCTCCATGAGCTAGTCCCCGCGTCAGGAAGACGGTAACCGGATTATTTACCATGACGTCCTCAACCATCAAATTCTCTGACTCATTTAACCGGCTCTCTCCAATAAAACTGCGAACGAAGTCGTTTTTCGGTCTTCTTAGTATGCGATCGGGCGTGTCAAACTGAACAATTTCGCCACCCTTCATAATGACGATACGATCAGCGATTTTAAGCGCCTCATCCATATCATGCGATACAAATACGATCGTCTTCTTCACTTCCACCTGCAAGCGAACCAATTCATCCTGAAGCTGATCCCGACTAATCGGATCAAGTGCGCTAAATGGCTCGTCCATTAAAATAATCGACGGCTCTGCCGCCAAAGCACGTATAACTCCAATTCTCTGCTGCTGACCACCGCTCAGTTCAGATGGATACCGTTCTTTATATTGTTCAGGGTTTAACCCTACCATCTCCATTAATTCATCTATTCGCTTTTCGTAAACTAATTTATCCATCTTCTTGAGCTTTGGAACAATCGCAATATTATCCTTAATATTCATGTGAGGAAACAGACCGATATGCTGAATGACATATCCGATATTTCTTCTCAGCTCCACTGGATCTATTTTGGAAATATCCTTCCCATCAATTAGGATCTGACCAGAAGTAGGCTCAACTAAACGATTGATCATTCTCATTGTTGTTGTTTTTCCACAGCCGCTCGGCCCGATAAGGGTAATTAATTCACCTTCCTTAATATCCAAGTCGATTCCTTTTAAGACGAGGTTGCCGTTCTTATATTTTTTCGTAATATTTTTAAATTGGATCATATCAGCACCTCATTCTATCCCCGATGTCCTGGCTTGTCTGTTGGCTGATACTATTTTACCCTTTAATCCTTTTTCTATAATAATTTGCTCAAAAAAAGAAGGGCATAATCGCCCTTCTCGTTGGATGCTCTAATTGACTACGAATCTGCCCAAGTGATTTTGTTTTTCCCATTCTTCGATACGTATAACGCCTGGTCAGCTTGCTGAAATAGTTCCTTGAAAATAATATCGCTTCTCCTGTTGTATGCAAGACCGCCGCTAACCGTCACGATCACTGGTGTCTCCTCATTGATCCAAATTCGGCTTCGTTCATAAGTCGCTCGTATTCGTTCGGCAACCTCTCGGCTCTCCTCTTCCGTTACACTCGTAAGAAATACAGCGAATTCTTCGCCGCCAACTCTCCCGATAATAGCCTGTTCTGGACAAGTTTCTTTTAATAGTTCTGAAAACCGAATAAGTACTTGGTCTCCAGCCAGATGCCCGTACGTATCGTTTACAAGCTTAAAATCATCAATATCCAGAAGCAGAAGAGACAATTGCAGGCTATTCTCATTGAGCTGTTCCCTAACTTTCTCCAAGAAGTGTCTACGATTAAATACCCCAGTCAGCTCATCTATCGTCGCATGAAGGAGCAGCCTTTGTTCTGTCAATTGCGCATCAAACGCTTCTTGAATTTTATAATCCATTGCTCTTTTTAACCGATTAAAAATATACTCGACAGCAAGTAAGCTGGAC
>NZ_JBFUHJ010000211.1:0-8996 GCF_056402455.1 Paenibacillus sp. P4_A7
GCTGAGGATAGTGCGTTAGAGGGAGTGAAGCCATGAGAAGAGTATTGTCTTATACATTAGTCATTTTTGGCCTTTTGGTACTGTTGTACCCAAAAGCAAACGAATGGTATGGGAATAGACAGCAGGAAAAGCTGATGGCGGAATGGGAAGAGTCAAGCTTTGAAGAATCGGTTCAGCAGCCGGCGAAGCAGCAATATGATCAACTGACTGCCTTATTTAATGAGGAGAACAGTATCGAGGAGCCTGAAGTTGCGTCTGTAACAGATGACCCATCGGCCTTACCAAGTACGTCACCATCATCATTACCTTCGTCATCCCCAACACCAGCACCAGCAGTACCAAAGCTGAACCCGATTGCGACTCTTAAGATCGACAAGATAAAGCTGAAGCTGCCTGTTGTAGAGGGTGCAACGCAAAAAAACTTGAAATCAGCAACAGCGCATTTAAAGGAAACGACGGCTCTAGGGCAGGTAGGCAATGCCGCGATTGCAGGGCACAGGATGYGCTCTAAGGGGAGGTTGTTTAATCGCTTAGGAGAAGTCGAGGTCGGCGATAAAATTGTTGTAGAGACGAAGGTTGAAACGTACACCTATACCGTGTATAAAGTATCGATCGTTGAACCGAGAGACGTCTCTGTTCTCAATTACAACAAAAAAGACAAGCTGCTTACACTGATCACATGCGATCCCGTCGTTAATCCAACACATCGGTTGATTATCCACGCAAAGCTGTAAGTCCTCGTGTGCCCATTTTACCTGATAAAAGCACCATTGCTATCGCCCCTTCATACTATATTTTGACTGTATCCCTTAACCTTGTTAAACCATAAAAACCCGCGCAAGGAGGGGTGACAAACATTGAAGGGTAGCGACCATAAGAGCAAGTTCCTACTGACACATCGTGAACGCGAAGTATTCGAGCTGCTGGTACAGGACAAAACAACGAGGGATATCGCACAGCAACTATTTATTAGTGAAAAGACTGTCCGCAACCATATCTCGAACGTCATGCAAAAGCTGAACGTAAAAGGTCGGTCGCAGGCTGTAGTTGAACTAATCAAGCTTGGGGAATTACAAATCTAACATAATCAAATAATTGGACAGCATCATTAAAAAGGGTGCTGTCTTATTTTTGTTTACATAATGTGACCTAAGCAACAACGGAGTTTGTCTTTCGATAAAATAAAAAAGCACTCTCTAAGGAGTGCTAAATTAACTAGACTAAATATTTCGTGTAAACACTATCCTTCTGGATGAGAATCTTATTCTGTTTGCCTATATTAACAAACATGCTGGCTTCGCCGTCAAAGAAAGATATGAACTTTCCTGCTGGAAGGCGATAATTTTCTCTATGCAGCAGTCCGTTAAGGAATCTTTTTCTGGATCAGATGTTAAAAACAATGTCTGATTACTGAAATTAATACAATTATCACCAACAAAGTAAACAATATCAGGATAATATCGTTATTAGAACCACCAATAACTCCACCCATCAAACATTCACCTCCCAATAATTAAAACGTTATGTAGATTATGAGCGGATGAGGCTTTGGGATTGGACGTATGCTCTGTTGTGATGATCGACAAGAATAAGTATTGAAGTCTGGATTGGAATGATTAGAACGCAGAAGACCCATATAATGGGTCTTCTGCGTAGATTCTGTTTGAATGATTTTATATTTTGAAAGCAGTTAAAAGTGGAAATTGAGCTGCTAATTTAATAGTCTTAGCAGTTGCAACCATTGCTGATACCTTCAACTCGTCTTTCTTCTTTTCTTTCTTCTCTTCTCTCATTACGGCCGAGCACACCACAACTACAAGCGATAATGACTAGTAGGATGAAAAGCACTAGAATTGTACCAATGTTATTTTGCATTGTTCAATTTCCCTCCTTACGTACCGGGTACACTGTATTTTCGTGAGTATTTATGAAGGTTGGAATAAGACATTAATCTATAAGTTACTAGTAACCACGACCGAACATACCACAACTACAWGCTATAATCACCAACAAAATGAACAACACCAGGATAGTACCAATATTGTTATGACCACCAACCATTCCCATCTAACATTCACCTCCATACGTTTTGACTACCATGTAGATTATGCGTTGATAGAGCTTGGTGATTGGATGATTGTCCTGTAGTGATGATAGACTAGATTATAGAAATGAAAACAGACACTGCAAGCTGGCGGGCAACTCATACCCTGAAATAAAACACACTAAATATAAAGATATTGAAAACAGAGTCGCAATTAACATTGAAGGGTAGTGACCATAAGAGCAATTTCCTACAGACACATCGTGAACGCGTAGTATTCGAGCTGTTGGTACTGGACAAAACGTCCATCTATATGTCCATGTGAGATCGCTATGAATTACATAATGCAATGTAAAATTAGATTCACATTCTGAAACTAATGATTGGAATTAATGAATGCGAGACTAATTAGTTTCAGAATGTGAAGCTAGTTCACGGGAAAGCGAGCGAGGATTGAGCTAAACCAGCAATTAAGTTCATTTTCTGACACTAAATCGCAGCTTTCCCTTAAGTAGCCTCGTTTAAATTCAAATTATGAAACTACGGCGACTTAGCAAATAGATGTACACTCTTCCCGGCCGAAGATTTGAGCTGGACGGTTATGTATAAGCCATTTTTAAAAAATATCGTTTGTTCGCTCGTTCTTTAGTTTTTCGGTTGATTTTCCCCAGTACCTATAAAAAAGACGACAATAAATTCAATATTTGAATTGATTGTCGTCTTTTTTTGAACCCGAACTATCTTAGGGGCTGTAATCTTCACATAATCTACACCTAGCACTACTACAAAAACTTAATAGCCGTCCGTTGAATGACCAAGCTCTTCGGATATCTCCATGCCTTCATTGGCCGAGAACGTTCCGACATGACCGCTCTGAACGTTTTGTTTGTCAGATGAATGCTTCAATCCCTCCGCAACGCTTTTGCCGTAATCGGCATCTGCCTCTGTGAGATTATGGATCATAAGTTCTTGAATGACAGTTGAGCAGGAGCTTAGCGCCTCAACTAGGTTCTCAATTAATTCATCGCGCTCCCACTGTTCAAACTTGCGATAAGTATCGCCTGCTTGTTTAAAATTATTTGTGCGTTCAATGGGCGCTTTGACCAGCTTTGCTTGATAAGCAGGCTCATGGGGCTCACCAGGACGGTCTGCCTCTACTAATCCGCCCATGGAGGAGGGCTCATAATTAACATGCGGGTTTTGACCAGGCGCAATATCGACATAGAAGGACATTTGGCCTTCACGTTGATTCGTTGCAACATGTTTCTTAGGCGCATTAATTGGTAGCTGCAAATAATTGGTTCCAACGCGGTGCCGCTGCGTATCCGAATAGGAAAAGGTACGGCCTTGCAGCATTTTATCATCTGAAAAGTCTAGTCCATCTACCAAAACGCCAGTACCAAATGCTACTTGCTCTACTTCATTAAAGTAGTTGTCCGGATTTTTGTTTAAGATCATCTTCCCGACTGGAAGCATAGGGAATTGCTCGGGGTCCCATAGCTTGGTGTCATCAAGTGGATCGAAATCTAATTCCTTATGCTCATCATCGCTCATCCATTGCACTTGAAGCTCCCATTCTGGATACTCCTGCCGCTCAATCGCTTCATATAAGTCTTGTGTTGCATGATTGAAATTTTTGCCCTGCAGCAGCTCTGCTTCACTTTGCGTTAAATTGCGAATTCCTTGAAGAGGCTCCCAATGATACTTGACTAATACAGCAATCCCTTCTGCGTTTACCCACTTATATGTATTGACACCAGAACCTTGCATTTGTCTGTAATTTGCGGGAATTCCCCATGGCGAGAATAAGAATGTAATCATATGAGTTGATTCAGGCGATTGGGAGACAAAATCAAAAAAACGTTCCATGCTCTGCACATTAGTGACCGGATCGGGCTTAAACGCGTGTACCATGTCAGGAAATTTCATAGCATCGCGAATAAAAAATATTTTTAGATTATTTCCCACTAAATCCCAATTACCATCCTCTGTATAAAACTTCGTTGCAAAGCCTCTTGGATCACGAAGTGTCTCTGGAGAGTGTCCCCCATGGATTACACTGGAAAATCGCACGAAAACAGGAGTCCGTTTTCCGGCTTCTTGAAACAGCTTGGCTCTCGTGTATTTAGAGATAGGCTCATCCCCTAATTTACCGTACGCTTCAAAATAACCGTGGGCACCAGCGCCTCTGGCGTGAACCACTCGCTGAGGGGTGCGTTCACGATCAAAGTGTGAGATTTTCTCGATAAAATGATAGTTCTCGAGCGTTGAAGGTCCGCGATTTCCAACCGTACGAATGTTTTGATTGTCCGTTATAGGATGACCTTGACGATCCGTAAGTGTATTTTCATTTTCGTTTGGGGCAAGTGAAGCATCTTTTGTTATTGAAAAATCTTTGCTATTTGAACGGTTAATTTCATTAAATGACATAAATTTACTMCTTTCATTTAACTATAAAATGTCGTTTCATGGAATTAGTATGAATCATAGAGGTTGTAATTATTCTATTAATGTGAATTCGACATATGATTTATTTTCACTCAATATTTGAATGTTTTATGGTATGATGGAACCATATTTCACTATTTAAATGAAAAATATTGGAGGATGCGATGTTAAAATTTAGGGAATATCGTCCTTGAGTCGCTTGTTTTAGTAGGAGTACTTATGCATTTATAAAAATGATAGCTATGTTACGTAGAGGGGCAAGATGTAGGAGATGCAGCGCAATATATGGCTTATGACAATTAGCGTGACCGTTATATTAATTTTAATAAATAATACGGCTTACTATTTTCTCACTAAAGAAACGCTAGAGGAAGCCCTTAATCATGAAATGAACTTACTTGCGAAGCAAGTTGAGGTTTCTGTTGAACAATCCAGAAGTGGAGCTAGTCTATTTGAGCAGCAAACCGCGAGTCAGCTGCGTGCAGCTGCTATCGCAGCGCAATATGCGCTTGATCCAGATGTGGAGAAGGTGACGACCAAGCAGCTTGAGGAGCTAAGCAGCAAGCTCGGTGTAAAGCATATTACTTTATTAAAGCGGATGGAAGACGATGACATTATTCTTTATAAATCATCCGATGAGAAAGAAATTGGTGCGAGTACAAAAGGCTGGAAGCCGTGGCACTCTTACTTTCATGAACTATTTAACAATCATAACGTATCTTTAGATTGGCTGGGTCAAAAAATGCCGAATTTCTGGAGCGGACCATTCGAGGTTGCAACGACTGACTTGGATGAAATATATAAATGGGGATATTACTACGACGGTTCTACTAACTATATCATTGATCCTTACATCAGCTATACTGTTCAGGATGAATATGAAACAGTTACTGGTGTAAATTATATGATTCAGAGTTTAGTGAAAAATAGTGACACGCTGTTAGAAGTAGCGGTTATTAATCCAGAAACGTTTCCTAACGGAAGGAAAACCAATAAAAAGAATGGCGTACAAGAGCATTTCGTGCAGCGTGCGATTTTTTATGGAACAAATCAATTAAAGACGGATAAGGATATCGAATCTGTACGCGAAGCGCATAGAACAAAGAAGACTATTACCATTGAGCAAAAGATTGGTGATAAATACATATCCAAAATGTTTATTCCGGTCAATGTGAAGGATAAAGGCATTAATATTACAGATCTGTACGGTGAACCATTGAACGACTATGTGCTAACGATAGTCTCTGATCATAAGTTAATAAGAGAAAAGCTTCACTCTCAGTTTTTGAATCTAGGTGCAATTATTTTTATTCTTACAGCATTGAGCGTATTGATTGCATTTTTCGCGATGAAATATTACAGAATGTCACGTGATAAAGCGGTGCGCGTAACTCAAGAAACTTATGTGGATGAAATCAATCAGTTATTCCAATCCATTCGTGCACAGAGGCATGATTTCTTAAATCATGTTCAGACTATTCACTCGCTCGCAGAGCTAAGGAAATCAGATGAGCTAATCTCTTACACGAAGGAATTAACTGGTGAAATTCGAATGATGAACGATATTATTAATATTGGAAATCCAGCTATCGCTGCGCTTGTACGATCGAAGATTTCACAGGCTGAGGATTTTAAAATTCAATTTAGCTGCTCCTTTAACGGATTAAATATGCAGGAGATGGGTGTTAAGACGTTAGATGTAAATCGAATGCTCGGCAATTTGATCGATAATGCGTTTGATGAGGTTGTAAAATATCCAGAACACCGTCGTTTAGTGGAATTGATCGGTACACAAACAGCACAACACTTGGAGTTTATTATTATTAACACTTGTGACAAGGCTGACGAGGTTATTAAGAAGCCACTCTTTGAATCAGGTTATTCAACGAAGCAGGATGATCATCAAGGGCTCGGATTGCCTATAGTAAAGATAATTACTGAGCAGTATAAAGGGAAGATTTGCGTGAAAGCGGAACCTGCAGGTCAGTTGACGTTTATTGTCAAAATTCCGCTGTAATAATGAAAAGCGCCAACCGATCGAATTCCATTCGTCGGTGCGGCGTTTTTTTTGGTATAATGGAAAGAATGCAAGTGAACGGAAAGGAAGCGGGTGAATGTCTGCAATGCATCTCAACGAAAAGCTGCATGCAGCTTTAGAGCAGCGAATAAGCGATGAAGTCGCGAGTACGATTGTGAAACGAGGCTGGCAATATTATTTAGATGGTCATGTCAAAAATGCGAAAGCAGGAGATCATGACAATCTTTATGGTGTCGTACAAGGATCAGATCTATATGCGGTCGTCATTGATGCGGGACATTTTGGGTACAGTTCCTGTACTTGTTCATATGAAGGATTTTGCAAGCATATGGCAGCTGTTTATTTCCAATATTGCAGTATGCTGGAAGGTGGGCAAGAGAATGCGGAGCAAACCTATTTCCGTTTACTCGGTCTTACACCGGCAAGCGTTTTACTGAAGAAACAAAGTGAGGAGCCAGCGTTGTCACCATTGACCCAGCAAGGGCCGACAGACCCGGGTTATAATGGAAGCACCGAGCAATGGCTAGAATGGATGGAAGCAACACATGGCGATGTTTGGAGGAAATGCAGACATTCTCTTCATCCGCTTCAGCCTCTCTTGCAGTCGTTGAAGGGCTTATCGAAAAACTGGGAAAAACCGCTTCAGCGCTTGCATTGGTCAACAGCAGTTGCCTTTGTATTGGATCAAGCTGAACGCGCCATTCTGACAGTGGATTCCTTCAGCAGATACTATCATGAAATGTCTTTTATACGTATGGCAGAGCCATGGGTAGATCATTTATATACACTCGTATCAGACCTAATCCCCGTTGATATGGACACGAAGGAAATGGAATGGGCGAATTCACTAGTTGCTTACATCAAGATTCGGGCATCAAATACAGAACGACAATTATTTGAGTGGGATCATATCTATTTAGCTGTGAGCGAGAAGCTGTCCGAGAACAGAAGCTGGTATGAACAGGAATTACAAGCAATGCTCCTTACCGTACAGAATGAGGAGGAAGATGATTCCTTTAACGCTTCCTTTTMGCATGTTGCGATTGGTATGATGTATTTTTTAGACAATGAAGATGAGTTGTCAATCGCGCATTTTGCGAAAGCGAATTTTGAACGTTCACAGAAGGTGATGTATCCCTGTGCGGCACTCCGATTAGAAGAAGCAAAGTGGGATCAAGTCAAGCTGTGGATGAGCTTTTTATTTGAACATGTGTATGCGGTACGGAATGGTCGCTCTGTCGGTCCGTTTGTATCGTTATGTCGAAGAGCTGATCAGGATCGGCCAGATATTTCTATATGGACGGATTATATGACGCAATTGCTGCCACATTCGTACACAGAGCTATCTGACCATTGGTTGAATCAAAAATATTTTGAGGAGTGGGCGGATCTTCAACTATTAATCGGCTCTCATCCCGATGATATTAGCGTTCAAGCGCTGCGTGAGGTGGCTAAATTGGCCCCGCGATCCTTAATGCCGCTTTATCATCAATCGGTTGAGACATGGATGCTGACGCGTAATCGTCAAGGCTACCGTATGGCTGTCAAGCAATTGAAGAAGCTTGAGAAACTGTATAAGGCAGAAAAGGATACAAACAGATGGAATATATATATTGAAGGACTTGTTCGCAAACATCAGCGTCTCAGAGCATTTCAGGAGGAACTGTGGAAAGGGAAAATCGTAACATGAGAGCATACATTGGTGCGCGCAAATTAGTGATTGATGGATTTTGGAACGAAGATACTGATGGAGCTTCCGTTCTCTTAAGCGCGGCCGATCGGAAAGATGCTGCAGATACGAGACTAAAGCCCCTATTATTTGCATGGCATTCAGCATCCTATTATGGTGCGGAGATAGAAGAAATCAGCTTAGGGGAACGTACACTTCTCAAAATAAATCCTTTACTAGCAATGGATTACTTGTCTTCTCCTAAGCATGTTCGGCTGCTCCAGCTAGAGTGGACGGATCGATTAAAGACGTTGATGAACATGGCCGAACAAATACGGCGAGCTCTGCAGAATGGCTGGTTTGCTCCAGACTGGGAACAGTGGACAGAAGAAAGAAAAAGTTGGAAAATGTCTATTCCTGAACAGGAACAACAGTTATCCAATGAATGGGAGGACTCGATTCGAACTGCCCTAGCGAATGGAGACAAAGGCATTCAGCATTGGCTTAGCCAAGCGATCAATCAAATGATTCTTGATAATGAGCAAGCTGCAGAAGCGTGGAAAAAGGTAGGAGAAGCTTCGGGAGATGCTGTATTAAGAAGGAAGTCTACGGATGAGGAAGATTGGCTCATAGCAATTGGACTGAGCAAAGATACGCTTCCCTTCCGTGTAGCACTCCAATTAGCTGAACCTAATGAATCGGATGGATGGCGGCTGTGTCCAGCTCTGCAGGATCGCGAGGGCGGTCCTTGGATGCCTATCCGGCAAAGTGAGTGGCAGGATGGCCCTGCATATGAG
>NZ_JBFUHJ010000212.1:0-8991 GCF_056402455.1 Paenibacillus sp. P4_A7
GTATTATGCTGCTCATTCTTGTTGTATTAATCGGTTACGGCGGAGTGAAGGTTTCACAAGGCTCATTAACAGGTGGTGAGCTTGTAGCCATCATCTTATATATGTTTCAAATCGTTATGCCATTTACGCAGATGGCTTCATTTTTCACACAATTTCAGAAGGCGATGGGTGCTTCGGAGCGAATTCAAGAGCTTCTTAGTGAATCACAGGAAGAAGAGTCCCAAGAGCTTGGGGTAAACCAGCAGGATAAAATGCAGCATGGTTTTGATCCGAATGAGTCTCTATCCGCTAGCGAAAATGCAGGTATGAAAAAAATGCTTGTTTTCAATGAAGTAAGCTTTGGTTATACCGAGGATCGGCCGCTGCTTCATTCGCTTTCGTTCCAAGTAATTCCAGGACAAATGACCGCGTTTGTAGGGCCAAGCGGGACAGGCAAGACGACGCTATTCTCGTTGATTGAACGCTTTTACCAGCCTACGGCAGGTGAAATTCTATATGGAGACCAACCGATTGCTAGTATGTCATTAAAGGACTGGCGCAGTAATATTGCTTATGTCTCTCAGGATAGCCCAATGATGGCCGGGACAATTCGTCATAATTTAACCTACGGACTGGACAGCTGGGATGAGAAGGGCATGAAAGAGGCGGTGGATCAAGCTAATTTGACTACATTCGTTGAATCGTTGCCGGATGGCTATGAGACAGAGGTTGGAGAAAGAGGAGTAAAGCTCTCTGGTGGACAACGTCAAAGGCTTGCGATAGCAAGAGCGATATTGCGTAATCCAGATATTTTACTATTGGATGAGGCTACTGCGCATTTGGATAGCAATTCGGAGCAGCATGTTCAGGAAGCACTCCAAGGGTTAATGGAATCCAGAACAACATTAGTTATTGCTCATAGGCTGTCGACTATACGAAGCGCGGATAAAATTATCGTGCTGGAGAAAGGCGAAATCTCTGGTCAAGGCACTCACGCCGAGCTTCTCGAAAACCATGCCTTATATAGCAAGCTTGTGCAGCAGCAGTTCAGTATTGATAATTAATCCGCAACCTTTCTGAAAAAAAACTGTCTAACTATTTGTATCATTTTTTCTATAAAATGGGTATAGGCGGTGTGTGATGGAACCTACTGAGCGGGATACTCAGGTAAGCAAGAGATATCTTCTTTTTAAGCTGCTTCTTATTGCAGCTATTTCTTTCGGATGCTTGTCAATGACAGTCACAGAGGTAGCCAATGCGGAGGATACATTGGCATCTATAAAGCTTACTGACAGCAAGCAAGCTATTGAAAGAGCTAAACAATTGAATCTATTGCCACAAGCGAAAGCCGTCATTACAGCGACAAAGGAAACAACACCGGTTGAGGCATGGACGGTTAGCTACGTCGTCGGTAAAAATACCGCAACAGAGCAGATGAAAGAGGGCGGCGTAATCAAATTCAGTGCAGCTACTGGTGAGCTTTTATACTTCCATGAGGAAGTAAATCTTGACGCTGATATTTGTGCTTATCCATGCAATGAGCCATTCAAAACTTCAGCCGAAATAAGAGATATAGCAGTCGATTTCTTCAACAACCATACTTGGAAAGTAGACGCCCAGTGGAAGCTGAATGAATATACCTTTTCATCATACGAATCATCTAGAAACTCTATCGACATACCTGTCCTATTCGATCGCACTCATGATGGTATTCGTTATCCATCCAACGGGATTATGATTCGAGCACACGCGATTACCGGTAAAGTTTATCGATACACTTTTAATTGGACTAAAGTGAACTTTGATATGCCTAAGCAAATGATTACCTCTGCAGAAGCAGGCCGTATTTTTTTCGATGCTTTCGAGCCAACACTTCTTATTTCTGAGGATCCTGACCAACCGGAGCAATCTAAACTTATTTATTTGTCTACAATTCCTTACACGCATGACATATATTATTACACATCGAGATCGTTTACGATGAATGCAAAGGGATTATTCCTTGAAGGGCAAACGCCACAAGCTCCAGCTCCTCCTGAAAATATAAAAGCGAAGTACCCTATTGAATATGCAAAACATCGTATTCTATCCTTATACGAACTCGAGATGATTTATATAGATACGGAAACAGGTAAGGCTGAACCCTCCTATCGCTTGCAAGTCAAAGCAGGAGTTCCAATATTCCACACGGAGGCACACCCTTATATCGATGCAAATAATGGAAGCTGGATCAATTTTCTTCACCAACCACTTCCCGTCAAGCTTCCAGTCGCCAGCGACTGGTTAATTGAATTGGCGGCTCCTCCTAAAGAAATAGATTATAAAGCAGCTGTCGTCTGGGACAATGAGCTGGTCGAATTAGAGAATGCGCCTATTATTTCAAATGGAACTACGCTTGTTCCTTTCCGGGAGCTCTTGAAGAAGATTGGTGCAACTATCGGCTATGACGATGCGAAGCGGAAAGTTACAGCAAGCATGGACGCTGTCACCATAGAGCTTACCATTGATTCGAAAACAGCCTATATCAATGGCAAAGCCCATACCCTCGTAGAGCCTGCCCGTATAACTAAAGGAAGARCCTATATACCAGCGCGAGTTATTCTTGAAGCTTTTGGGGCGAAAGTAGATTGGAACTCCGAATCAAGGCTTGTCATTGTAAGGACGGATTCTACGTTGCCGAAGCTAACGGATCTACAACTGGACCGATTTCGGCTACATGCTCAAATACAATGGGAAGAAAAATATTGGAAATAGCTGAATCTTGTGCAGCAGCAGTTCAGTATTGATAATTAAGGACAACTGGCACTGTTATACGTTATACTCCATTTGTAATTAACTTTTCCAAGGTGAGTACTTGGTCGTTCACTTGTGAACATATGAAGGTGGTGGAGTATCCATTATGGCAGTAGGGACACCGATAAAAAACAAGCCTGTGGCTCTTATAACCGGAGCCTCAAGCGGATTTGGATTATTAACCGCGATAGCATTGGCTGAAGAAGGCTATCATGTAGTCGCCACAATGAGAAACATAGGCAAGAAGGAAGCATTACTAACTAGAGCTAGAGAGAAAAATGTGCTTGAGCAGATTGAAATCATGAAATTGGATATAACGCTTCCAGAGGATGTTGAAGAGGTTATTTCTGATGTGATCAAGCGTTGGAGTCATATTGATGTATTAATTAATAACGCTGGCTATGCTGTAATGGGTGTCATTGAGGAGGTGCCGATGGAGGATTGGCATGCTCAGTTTAACACGAACTTTTTTGGCATGGTCTCCGTAACGAAGGCTGTCATACCTCATATGCGCATAAGCAATAAAGGGAAAATTATTAATGTCAGCAGCGGAGCAGGCATAATAGGCTTTTCTAATACGGGTGCGTATTCAGCTTCGAAATTTGCGATTGAAGGTTTTAGCGAGGCTCTGCGCCTAGAACTTTATGCCTTTAATATCCCGGTCGTCCTCGTTCAGCCTGGCACATACAACACTGGTATTGCAGCGAATCATGTTTTCCGCAGTGCTCCGAATTCTCCTTATAGTAAAATGATAGAGCGATTTAATCAATTTAATAAAAAATCGGAGAACAACTCCCCTGATCCGATTCAGGTGGCAAATACGATAGTGAAAATAGTTAGATCCAAGCATCCGAAGCTGCGTTATACAAGTGGGATAGATGCTAAATCGATTGCTTTTATGAAAAGATGGCTGCCTTGGTCTTTGATAGAATGGGTTCTTCGTAAGGTTCTTCACTCCTAGCAACTCCTCTTGAGAACCATCAGGCCGCCGCAACCTTTTTGAAAAACTACCGTCTATCTCATTGTAGTATTTTTTCTATAAAATGGATAAAGGCGGTGTGTAATGGAACCTACTCAACGGGATGCCCGGGTGAGAAATAGATACCTTCTTTTTAAGCTGATTCTTATTGTAGCTATTTCTTTCGGAGGCTTGTCAATGACAGTAACAGAGACAGCCAAAGCAGAGGATGCGCTTGCAGCCATGAGGATTACTGACAGCAAGCAAGCTATTGAACGAGCTAAGCAATTGAAGTTGTTGCCGGAAGAGAAAGCCGAGATTATAGTGACCAAGGAAACAAAACCAGTTAGGACATGGACAGTTATCTACATCGTCGGTAAAAACACTGAAAAGGAGTTCGTTAAGGAAAACGGCGGTATTACAATGAGCGCGACTACAGGTGAGCTCTTGAAATTCCATGAAAATGTTAGAGTTAATAATAAAGGCTGTTATCCATGTGATCTCCCTGATCAAAAAACAATTGAAGCTAATATAACTAAAGCAGCAACTGACTTCTTAAACAGTCACAACTGGAAAATAGATGCGGAATATAAGCACGATAATTATGCAATCTCTGATTACGTAGCTAATGAACGCGGATTTCTGTTTCCTTCAGTCAGATTTAATCGAACACATAATGGCATACGCTATCTAAACAATGGGATAACCATTAGGGTTAATCCATCTGATAATACAATAAGTGAATACTCCTTTAGCTGGTCAAAAACTACCTTTAATATGCCTAATGACATCATCAGTCCCGAAAAAGCAGGTCGTATTTTGTTCGATGCAATTGAACCCAATCTCATTAACTCAATGGAACTTAGGGAACCAGAGAAATTCAAACCCATCTATACAGTTAGTCCTGATTACTTAAATAATGGTCCTGTAGTATACAAGTTGGATGCAAAGGGTAACTTCCCAGAAGGGAGAGCTCCACAAACTACAATACCTCCAAAGAACGTAAAAGCTAGTTATCCTAAAGAATACGCAAAACATCGTCTTCTTTCCTTATACGAACTAGAGCTGCATTATGCGGACACTGAGCTAGGCAAGGCAGAGCCTTTCTATTTCTTACGGGTTAAACACGGAGTACCTTTACTTTTTGAAGAGCCACACCCTTATATTGATGCGCAAACTGGGGAATGGATTAGCTTTCTTCACGATCCACTTACCGTCAAATTACCAACCGCTAGCGATTGGTTAATAGATTTGGCAGCTCCTCCTAAAGAAATAGATTATAAAGCAGCTGTCGTTTGGGACAATGAGCTCGTCGAATTAGAGAATGCCCCTATTATTAGTAATGGAACTACGCTCGTTCCATTTCGAGAACTCTTGAAAAAGCTTGGTGCAACTATCGGCTACGATCATGCGAAGCGGCAAGTTACAGCTAGCAAAGGCGATGTCACCGTAGAGCTTAACATTGATTCGAAGACCGCTTTAATCAATGGCAAAGCTCATATTCTCAATGCTCCCGCCCAGGTAACCCAAGGAAGAACCTATATACCAGCGCGAGTTATTCTTGAAGCTTTTGGGGCAAAAGTAGATTGGAACTCCGAATCWAGGCTTGTTATTGTAAGGACGGACTCTACGTTGCTGAAGCTAACAGAGCAACAACTAGACCGATTTCGGCTGCATGCTCAAATGCAGTGGGAAGAGAAGCATTGGAAATAGTTGAATCTTCCACTTTATTTAATTCGATATACGTTACCTAATAACGATACAAAATAAGATCGTACTAACCTGCCTGGTCACGTTGACAGGTTAGTGCGATCTTTTGTTTTGACCTCGCAACCTTTTTGAATAAAAGCCGTCTATCTCTTTGTATCATTTCTTCAATAAAATGGATAAAGGCGGTGTGTCATGGAACCTATTCAGCAGGATAACACGAGCAGTAAGCGATACCTTCTTCTCAAATTGCTGCTTATTGTAGTTATTGCTTTCGGAGGCCTATCAGTGACTGTCACACCGACAGCCCAAGCTACGGATGCACTTGCAGCCGTGAAGATTACTAATAGTAAGCAAGCTATTGAACGAGCCAAGCAATTAAAGCTATTGCCAGAAGCAAAAGCCAACATTACTACGACAAAGGAAACAAAGCCGATTGAAGCATGGACGATTAGTTTCGCCGTAGGTAAAAATAACGAAACAGAGCGGATTAATGAGAGTGGCACAATCAAACTCAGTGCAACTACAGGTGAGCTCTTACACTTCAATGAGGAAGTAAATCTTGACGATGGCCTTTGCGCCTATCCATGCAATGAGCCTAACAAACCTTTAGCTAAACCGACTGAAACAGCAATCAACTTCTTCAACAAGCATAATTGGAAAGTAGATGCTCAGTGGAAGCTGGACGATTATCCCTTTTCAATGTACGAGTTTGACCGACACTCCCCTGACCAGCCTATCTTCTTTGATCGTACTAATGATGGTATTCGTTATCCATCCAACGGGATAATGATTCGAGTACAAGCTGATACTGGAGAAGTCTATCAATACTCATTTCGTTGGACAAAAATGAACTTTGTTTTGCCTAAGAAAATGATTAGCGCTGCAGAAGCAGGCCGTATTTTTTTCGATGCATTTGAACCACCTCTCCTTATTTCCGAGGATCCTGATTCCGAGGGCCCTGATCAACCATTGCAATCTAAACTTATTTATTCATCTACTACTAATTATTACTCACCCAAGACGAGATCATTCACGTTGGATGCAAATGGAGCATTCCTTGAAGGGCAGAAACCAGAAACTCCAACTCAAACTGATAATACAAAAGCTAAGTATCCCATTGAATATGCGAAACATCGTATTCTATCCTTATTTGAGCTTGAGATGATTTATTTGGAAACGGAAACTGGCAAGGCTGAGCCCTTCTATAGCTTGAAAGTCAAACCAGGGGTTCCAATATTCCATACAGAGCCACACCCTTCTATCGACGCAAACAATGGCAGATGGATCAATTTTCTTCACGATCCACTTACCGTCAAATTACCAACCGCTAGCGACTGGTTAATAGATTTGGCAGCTCCTCCTAAAGAAATAGATTATAAAGCAGCTGTCGTTTGGGACAATGAGCTCGTCGAATTAGAGAATGCCCCTATTATTAGTAAAGGAACTACGCTCGTCCCATTTCGAGAACTCTTGAAAAAGCTTGGTGCAACTATCGGCTACGATCATGCGAAGCGGCAAGTTACAGCTAGCAAAGGCGATGTCACCGTAGAGCTTAACATTGATTCGAAGACCGCTTTAATCAATGGCAAAGCTCATATTCTCATTGCTCCCGCCCAGGTAACCCAAGGAAGAACCTATATACCAGCGCGAGTTATTCTTGAAGCTTTCGGGGCAAAAGTAGATTGGAACTCCGAATCAAGACTTGTCATTGTAAGAACGGATTCTACGTTGCCGAAGCTAACAGAGCTACAACTAGACCGGTTTCGGCTGCATGCTCAAATGCAGTGGGAAGAGAAACATTGGAAATAGTTGAACCTTGTACTCCTAGCAACTCCTCTGCACTGGAGAAAAAAATCAGTCGGTAGCTTCAAATAGTGTCAAAGTGGGTATAGTAACTTATGGTTAAATACCGAGAGGAGCGTATTCCAGATGACACAAATTAAAAAAGTAGCTTTTCTACTGGCTGATGGCTTTGAAGATTCCGAAATGAAGAACCCCTATGATGAAATGGTGAAAAACGGTCATGATACCGTTATTATCGGTTTGAAGGGCAATCAGGAGTTAAAAGGTAAGCAAGGAACAATCAGCTATACTACGCATATGGCTATCGATGAAGCGAACGCTGAGGATTATGCAGCTGTTATTATTCCTGGCGGGAAATCTCCTTCACATTTAATGAACAACGCTGATGTGCAAGCTTTTGTACAGAAAGCTGATCAAGAAGGAATTACGATCTCAGCTATATGCCATGGTCCGCAAATTTTGGAAGCTGCTGGCCTGCTCAAGGGCCGTACGTTAACGGCGTATCCAGCACTTGCTGTTGATATTCAAGCGGCAGGCGGATATTTTGTAGATAGGGAAGTCGTTGTAGATCGTAATCTGGTAACGTCCCGGACGCCTGAAGATGAACCTGCTTTTATAAGGGAGACGTTAGTTAAGCTTGGCGTAAACGCTTGGTAATAACAAATTCAAATATAAACCCCTCATTTATCGGTTCGATTGATGAGGGGTTATATAATTGAAGCATCCTAATGGAAGGCTGTGATAGGTATGCCAAATCGATTTGCACTTTCGCCTAACGAAAAAGTGGATTTATTAAGTATTGATCCTACAGATACAGGTCAATTCCAAAGTAAACAGGATGTAGTGGAAGAAACAGAAAAGCTGAAAGTGGAGCTGGAGCAGCTGCAGGAAAAGCTTGTAGCGGTCAAAGAGAAGGCCGTTTTATTCATCTTTCAAGGAATGGACTGCAGTGGTAAGGACGGAACAATTAGACATGTTTTTTCCRGGCTCAATCCGCAAGGAGTAACGACGCATAGCTTTAAAGCACCATCTGAAGAGGAGAGGCAGCATGACTTTTTGTGGAGAGCGCATAGTAAAGTGCCTTCCCTTGGTTATATTGCAGCGTTTAATCGATCGTATTACGAGGATGTGCTTATTACTAGAGTACATGGGTCAGTGTCTGATAAAGAGGCGAAGCAAAGATTCAAGCATATTAACCATTTCGAATCGTTGCTCGCTGATAATCATGTGAAGATCGTTAAGATTTTTCTACATATATCAAAAGAATTTCAGCTTGAGAAGCTTAAGAGCCGTATTGAGGATCCGAGTAAAAACTGGAAGTTTGATCCTTCTGACTTAGAAGAACGCAAGTCTTGGGAGCTGTATCAGGACTACTATGAGAAGCTGTTTAAAAATTGCAGCAGCCATGCTCCTTGGCATGTTGTACCGTCCGATCATAGATGGTATCGCAATTATGCAGTTCTGGGCATTGCTGTTAAAGCGCTGAGAAGCATGAATTTGAAAGAACCAGAAGCTAATCCAGAGCTGAAGCCCTATTTGGATGACATAAATAACCTTTCATGAACGAAATTATAGCTGGACTTATATGATAGGTTTGGTAATATTGAATTTAAGGCCTCTGACTCAGAGGCCTATATTTATTAGGAGGAGAAAAGCATGAACAAGACCGTTGGTTGTCTTTACAAAGTTAGCATTGTTCGTATAGGGGGAGAGGTCTACTATGAACCATAGTATTGATGCTTCTGCTC
>NZ_JBFUHJ010000213.1:0-8962 GCF_056402455.1 Paenibacillus sp. P4_A7
CTCGTATACCTGCCCCATTTTTTGTCGTGGGTGTTGCTAGGTGGCATTTTGATCGATTTGTTATCACCTTCATCAGGGATAATCAATCAGTTTCTCGGCTGGTTCGGAATTAAGCCCATTTTCTTTCTTGGAAGCAATGCATGGTTCCCCTATACGCTTGTGATTTCGGACATTTGGAAAGAGTTTGGCTTTAGCACTATTGTCTATTTGGCAGCGCTTACGAGTATTAATCCCGCTTTATATGAAGCAGCTAAAATAGATGGCGCTAGCCGTTGGAATCAAACCTTGCATATTACACTTCCGGGAATGATGCCAATTATTGTTCTGCTCGCGACCTTAAGCATTGGAAATGTTTTGAACGCGGGGTTTGAGCAAATATTCAATTTGTATAGTCCGTCCGTGTATGAGAGTGGCGATATCATAGATACTTTCGTTTATCGTATGGGTTTCGAGCAAGTTCATTATGGGTTAGCTACGGCAGTCGGATTATTGAAATCAGTAGTGTCCTTAATACTTGTATCCATGTCCTATGTGATGGCATACCGTTTTGCTGGTTATCGTATTTTCTAGAAAGGAGGTAGGGTATTGAATACACGCTTGTCTAAGAGTAGAAAAGTATTTGTAGTTTGCAATTACACCTTCTTGGCGTTGCTTTCTCTACTATGTATATTCCCATTAATTCATATGTTCGCTTTATCTTTAAGCTCTGGTGCAGCCGCAGCCGCGGGTAAAGTTACCCTGTTGCCAGTGGAATTCACAACCGCCGCTTACAGAAACATAATGAATAAGCCAGAATACTTGACGGCCTTTGGCATTTCAGGACAAAGACTTGTGCTTGGAACATTAATTAGTTTGTTTCTTACGATAATTACGGCTTATCCTTTGTCGAAAGAGAACCAGGCATTTCAATTTAGAACGTGGTATACGTGGTTTTTCGTATTTACCATATTATTCGGAGGCGGCTTGATTCCATGGTTCATGACGATCAAGAAGCTCGGCCTGATGGATACCATATGGGCGCTTGTGTTGCCTGGAGCGCTTTCGGTGTTTAACGTGATTTTGCTGCTCAATTTCTATCGAGGCTTGCCGAAGGAGCTTGACGAATCAGCTAGAATGGATGGAGCAGGCCACTTCCGGACATTATGGAGCATCATTGTTCCCTTGTCCATGCCCGCTCTTGCAACAGTTGGACTATTTACAATGGTAGGGCATTGGAATAGCTGGTTCGATGGACTTGTGCTGATGAATAGACCGGAGCATTATCCACTGCAAACCTTTCTCCAGACGATTGTTATTAAGAGAGATATGAGATTCATCAGCTCGCAGGATGCGGAGCTGCTACGATTGATTTCAGATCGAACGAGTGGTGCTGCACAAATTTTCGTGGCATCACTTCCGATTTTGCTGGTCTATCCATTCCTACAACGATTTTTCATTAAAGGAATCGTGCTAGGCAGCGTCAAGGAATAATATGGAGAAACAATAGTTTGCTTCCTCCCCTGTATGATAAAGTGTATGTACAATAAGGAAGCACATTATCATTGCAGGGGGAACAATCATGAAGATCTCTAACTTGCTAAAGTGGAAGCAGCCTACGATTTTCATTAAATTGATGCTGACATTTGTAGCTGTATTGGTACCGCTGTATTTGTTAACTCTTGTAATCAACAATAAGGGCTCAGAGAGTATTCGAAAGGAAATTTTTCAATCAATTGCTAACCGAAATCAGTTTTATCAAAATATGCTGGAGCTGGAAGTTGAGCGGATTATGCGTATACTTCCGGAATATGTCGCAGACAAAGACCTCATGTTTCTAAGTACAAGCGGTGATAGTATGAGTGATTACGAGAAAATGACTTCTATCAGCGGGATTCAGCGGCGATTGCAACTGATTAAATATAATAGTATTTACATTTCGGAGGTCAGGGCCTATTTACCTCTCCTCCAGCGAACGATACTAAGCTCGACATTTGATACAGCCATTAATAATTCAGAGTTTGAAGCATTACAGCTTAAAAACAATAGCCAGGAAAGTCCTCTCATCTATTGGGATGACAGACTGTTTGTTAGTATGCAATATCCTGCAATTGCCAACCGCAAGGTGCAGTTCGTTGTAGGTGTGGAAATTTCGGTTCAAAGGCTGAAGAAAACGTTAAGAGAGGTTATCAGCATTCCTGAAGGAAAGGTTGCTCTCATCAATGTGCACCAGAATTGGATGATCTCAGATGAACAGGATTCTTCGATTTTAACGGCTCTTCGCAATTATTTCACCAATCAAAAACAACAGGAGATTTATGCTGGTTATGCTACACTTCAATTCGGTAATGTGCCTTATTTGGTCTCGTTCACCTACTCTAAAGAGTTGGGATCTTATCTAGTGAGTTATGTGGCGGAAAGTCATGTAACCGATCCTATCAATAAGTATCAGTTCTGGATATTGGGCGTTTCTGTGTTATCCATATTCATCATTCTTTTCTTCTCTATGTCCATATTTCGTATGATACATCGTCCATTAAAAACACTGATCGGTGCCTTCAAGAGGATGCGGATGGGAGAGATTGTACCAATCGCTCATTCGCAGCGTCACGATGAATTCGGTTATTTATACAATGCATACAATGAGACGGCGATCCATCTAAAGACACTTATACAGGAAAACTATGAGCAGAAAATCCACAGCCAGCGTTCTGAGTTGAAAAGATTGCAATCACAAATAAACCCTCATTTTCTGTATAATTGCTTTTTTGTTCTATGTCGATTAATTAAATCGGAAGATCTGGAGCTTTCCTATCGATTCTGTCAATATGTCGGCGACTATTTTCAATTCATCACTAGGGACGATTCTGATCTCGTATCGTTGGAAACAGAAATTAAGCATGCGCGGACGTATGTAGAGCTTCAGAAGGTTTGTTATGGAGAAAGAATTCAGGTTCAATTTGACAAGCTTGATCCTAACCTTGCTCCGTATAAGGTGCCGCGCTTAATTTTTCAACCGATCGTTGAAAATATTTATAAGTATGCGGTTGCTGAAATGGTTTCTGGCGGAAAGCTGTGGATTCATATGGATTGTAGTGATGGAGATTTGATCGTTTATATGGAAGACAATGGAGGCATCTTGTCGGATCATGACTTAGAGAAATTGAATCATCGGCTGAGTATGTCAGCTCGTGTTATCGAAGATACAACAGGAATCATTAACATCCATCGGCGTATTCAAATTATGTTTGGAGCAGAATACGGATTGCATATGTCGAGATCCAAGATGGGCGGTCTACGAGTTGCGATTCGGTTGGCGCTTAAAGAAGAGGGGGCGTGACACATGTACAGATTACTGATTGTGGACGATTTGCCGGTCATAACGGATGGATTAGCAGATCTGTTCGAAAGAGAGCAAAATTTACAGTTGGAAGTGTACAAAGCATACTCTGGCTTCGAGGCGCTCGAGCTCATGAAAAAACAACGCATCGATATCGTGCTTTCCGACATTCTTATGCCAGGAATGAATGGAATCGAGCTGTTAAAGCAAATCCGCAGAAATTGGCCGATCTGTAAGGTAATCTTATTAACGAGCCATAGTGAATTCAGTTACGCACAGAGTGCGTTGTCACTGGGTGGACTTGAATATATTTTGAAGACGGAAAGCGACGATATCATTATCAAAGCAGTGGAGAAGGCTATTGATAGTCTTAGTAAAGAGAGTGATGCAAGAAGATTAGTTGAGAAGGCACAGGAACATATGAAGATGGCCCTTCCAACCTTGCAGAAGGAGTATCTATCGGCTTTGCTGCAAGGGAAAAAGGTAGGACCCGAGCTCCTTGCTGAGCATTTCTCTAACATTGAGCTTACCTTTCGAGCTGACCAACCCGTATTTCTATTAATCTGCCGTGTGGACGATTGGAATGAAATTACGACTGCACCCGACAAATCGCTGATCATCTATGCCGTGCAAAATATCGTGGAGGAATTTTTATTTGAATCCGCCAAGCTTATCTCACTTGTGTACGAATCGTCCAAAATGGTTTGGATCCTGCAGCCGCATTCTGTAGAGCCAGAAGAACGGGAGAGGACATTCCATTATGTGAATGGAATGCTGGAAATGATTCAGATCAAATGTCAGCAGCTATTGAAGCTATCTATCTCGTTCGTTCTTGGAAGTCGCGCGGTAGACTGGCCTGAGCTCGCCGATCGATTCCACGCGCTGAAATTTCTGCTCGTACGGGGAATAGGAAGTCGAAGAGGCACGTTATTAACAGATGAAAAGATTTCTCAGATTGAAGAGGAACAATCACAGAGTATCGCGAGTCAGGGGCCTCGGAAAAAAAGCTATGAGCTTCAGAGCAAGATGCCGCTGCTGCTGAATTGCCTGGAGAACGGAAATGAGGAACAATTTTTTCAACTATATGAAGAATTATCCCCTCTTTTCACGAATGATCGAATTCCACGCTTGCAGAAACTTGAGCTTTATCATGCGTTGTCCTTTGTGTTTCTGACATTTGTGAATAAGTACGAATTAGAAAAGGCACTAGGAGATCAGTTCGAATGGAACAAACTCGTCAAATTTGATGAAAATATATGTTGGCAGGAGTGGAGCGACTACTTTCTACATCTCGCACACGCTATCATTACCTGGAACATCAAAGAGCAAGAGCAAACCACCCATGATGTTGTAAGGAAGGTACACGAATTTATCGAAAGTCATATTTCAACAGAAATCTCACTTATACATATGGCGGATTATGTGAACTTGAACCCCTCGTACTTGTCGAGGCTATATAAGCAGATTACAGGGAATGGATTATCCGATTATTTAACGGAATTGCGTGATCGCAAAGCCAAGGAACTGCTTACGAAGAGTAGCTTGAAGGTTCATGAAATTGCAACTGCACTCGGCTACAATTCCTCACATTCGTTTATCCGGTTTTTCAAGAAAAAGAATCGCACAACTCCGCAGGAATATAGGGAGCAGTGGGGGTAGTAAGGACTAGGGAGCTTAATTTAATGAATTATTTTAGCGGTGCCTATGGCACTTCTAAATTAAAATGACTGAATATTCAGTCTATTTGTCATGCAATTGAGATAATTCGAAGTGATATTACGATATGGGGGTGAGGCAAAAAAGAATACAAAGGGGTAAGCGATAAGAATGTAATGATTTGAGGGGTTATGGACATTTGAAATGGATTAATTAATCAGTTATGGAGGCGCTTACATTATGAATGATGTTAAGGTAAAGGGTGGCTTATTAGTAATAAAGCGATACACGACGATTTTTACAATGCTATGTTTACTGTTCTCTACGATAAATACGGCATTTGCTGCGGATGTCACCTCTCAAATGGAGATGAGTGAAATCAAAGATATGGCTGGTCACTGGGCCGAACGTCAGCTCAGCGAATGGGTGGACAATGGTCTGATTCAAGGGTTTCCAGACAAAACCATACGCCCGGATCAAGTGATCACAAAAGCTGAAATGGCTGCGTTAGTCAATCGAGTTTTCGGATTCACGGAAGCGGAGCCTGATTGGCATGCAGCTGACCTAGCTGTTACGAACTGGGCTTATCTCGACATGTCAGTTGCTGCGAGAGCTGGCTATTTAGAAGGATACGAAGACGGCACAATTAGAGCGAAGCGTTCCGTTTCCCGCGAAGAAGTGGCGGTTATGATCACAAGATTGCTCTCGTCCGATCTCACTCCGAATGCAAAAGCGGCAGACTCTTTTACAGATGCTAATCAAATGGCTGACTGGAGTAAAGGGGCGATAGRTGCGGCGGCAGTTGGTGAGCTGTTATTAGGTTACAAGGATGGCAGCTTTAAGCCGAGGAAGGGGGTTACGCGAGCAGAAGCAGTCGTGCTTTTGGACCGGGTTCTGTCCGGAAGAGGCTTGTCCTATAGCAAGGCAGGGACGTATGGTCCGATCAAAGGATCGACAACCGTTAAAGGGAATGTCAGCATCAATGTTCCTGGCGTCACCCTGCAAAACATGGTCATTTCGGGCAATCTGCTTATAGGAGAAGGCGTTGGAGAAGGAGACGTCAGGCTAAAGAACGTTACTGTGAAAGGAAAGACTACGCTTAATGGTGGAGGAGAACACAGCGTCTACTTCATAGATACCGTATTGAACATCGTTCAGGTCGACAAAAAAACAGGAACCATTCGTATCGTCTTGGAGGGGTCCTCAGCTATCACTGAGCTAATTCTACAATCCCAATCCGTAATTGAAACGGGTCTCGTTAATTCGTCTGGGGAGGGCATTGGGGTTGTAACACTTACGGACGTGCTGCCGGTTGGATCGAAAATCATTTTGAAAGGGAGCTTCAAGAAATTGGAAGTGAAGTCCAAGGGCTCTGAGATACAAGCCGTAGGAGGGATAATTACCGAGTTGATCATTTCGGATCAAGCAAGCGGAACAAAGCTCACCTTAGATAAAGATTCGAAGATCTTTTCTCTGTTTCTGAATGAAATCATTAAAGTGCTTGGACAAGGAGAGATCAACAAAGTGATATACGGTAAGAAGGGGAAAGGAAGTACATTCGAGCGGATGCCAAAACAAACAGAGGAATTAGAAGGAACGAATCCAGTTGATGGAGGTTCGTCGACACCAACACCAACACCAACATCAACGGCTTTCATTGTTAAAGAGGGTATTCAAAATGCGGACATAATTGTCAGTAAGCTCGCTAGCAAGATGGAGATGCTTGCGGCCGAAGAACTTCAGAGCACGATCAAAATGGTTAGTGGTGCCGAGCTTCCTGTATATAAAGGGCAAATTGATGGTAATTTAGTGAGCGCGCAATTGTGGGAAGATGTCCTCGATATTAATAAAAGCGGTACTTTTCCAATTCATATCTCACTTATTAATAACAGTAACCATGCTGTCCAAATCAGTATGAGACAGATGGACAACGGGCCGATTACAGTGAATACAATGAATGGAATTGTTTTAGGAGCGAAACAAGGGCAAAACATCGATGGTACGATAGCAGTTCCAGTCACAATTACGGAAGGAACTCATTTGGTTTCCATAGAGGTAAGCTATGACGATGTACCGGTCACTATATTAACCTTGACGGTAAATCTAGATCGTAACTTGATCAAAAATGGAGGATTCGAAAAAGCTAGTGCAAGTGGAAATACTCCGGAGGACTGGATTGTGCCTTCAGGTGCGCGAGACAATCAAGTGGCCCGCAGTGGTTCGAGTTCCCTCAGAATTGATCTAGGTGAGCACGAGTATATTAACGCAACAACGAATCAAAGGCTCATTCTAGAAAGAGGGCGCGAGTACGTGCTGAGAGCTTGGGTAAAGGGTAGTGCTCCTTCGGGCCAAAAGATTGTAACGCAATTTATGGAAATGAAGAATGATGGGGGATACAAAGATGGTTCGGGGCAACAGGTTTCTAATGTGACCGATCAATGGACATTAGTGGAGTTGAAATACACACCTAAACAAACAGCTATATTTGATTACAACTGGATATACTTCTATGCCATAGCTGGAACAGACCAGCTGTGGATCGACGATGTTACCTTAATGGAAACAGGTGAAGAACCAGAACCTTCTCAGAATCTGATTACTAATCCCGGTTTTGAAACAGCTACGGCGAATGGTGAGCTTCCTGTTGGCTGGAATGTGCCGTCGGGTGTGCGGGACAATCAGATCGCGCGTAGTGGCACAAGTTCTCTTCGAATCGATCTCGGAGAGAGAGAATATATTTATGCGGTTACAGATCAGCAGATTAAGCTCCAAGCGGGCCAAGAATATACCCTGCAGGCGTGGGTGAAGGGCAGTGCTGCTAGTGGGCAGAAGGTCATCGGGCAATTCATGGAAATGGGGAATGACTGGACGAATAGTCCCGGTACACAGCAGATTTTATTCGATGTGACAGACACATGGTCCAAGGTGGAAATGAAATATACGCCCGATGCGACAAAGCAGTTAGACTATGTCTGGATATACTTCTATATCATTGTGGGAACAGATAAGCTGTGGATCGATGACGTTTCACTTACGTTAACTGAGAGTGAACCTCTGAAAATGGACAGTTTGCTTGCTGAAAATAGCCCCCCATTGGAACTGCAGACTTCTGTTATGTCGCCTGAAGTTCGCACATTGAGTTTGGAAAGTGAAATAGAAGCAGAGCGGTATCAGATCATATTGGGAACGCCTGACACGATTCCAGACCTGGCAAGCCAATTTGGGGATGACATTGCTTATCTACATGATTCTGACGGATTTGCTATTAGAAAAGTAGGAAACCGAATTTATATTATTGGAACGGAAGATAAAGGTGTGTTGAACGGTGTATATGACTTCCTGGAAGAAAATGCTGGAGTATTATGGACTCGCTCTAGTACTACAGACATCGGCACACTATATGACGCACTAGATACGATTAATGTCGAAAAGATAAATTATCGCGAAAAGTCACCGTTTCAATTGCGTGGGTGGAATCTTACTGGTTACGGAGCAAATGGTGAATATCATGAGGATCCCGGCACGGAATCAATGATGGCCAGAAATAAAATGAATGCCAAGATGGCGGAATTCGAGAACCAAGCTCTCTGGGAAAGACATGAGCGTGTAGGCGTAAAGTCATTTACACTCGGACATAATCTGGGGTACTGGCTGCCGAATGAACTGTATTTCTCAGATCATCCGGATTACTACAACATGGATGTAGCAGGGGAAAAGTATATTCCTGTCGCGGATGATACGCAAATTAACTTTTATCATCCGGATGTTCCAGGTGTGATAGCTGGACGTGTCAAACAATTTCTAGTTGATAATCCAATTGAATATGTTGGAATTGGTATCAATGATACTCATTACTTTGAACAAGGGGTTCTGAGCCGCACACCGTTCACAACAGAAGATCATATCGTTATTCAGCCTAATGAAGCAGATTATAAATCAACTGTTTTTTATTCATTCTTGAACAAAATTGCGGCCGAAGTGAAAGTAACG
>NZ_JBFUHJ010000214.1:0-8910 GCF_056402455.1 Paenibacillus sp. P4_A7
CTCTTTCACTTTAATCGTATAGTCTTCGTCCATTTTTCTTAAGAACGTAACGACATCTTCTTTGGACGTTATGAATTCGGCAGCCTTTTCGGCTACATAGTTCTCACCGTAGTAAAGGGCATCCGGACCGAACGGGGAGTACACTGGGTCAGCTTTTGTACCTGAATAAACGCCTTGTAAATTGTATTGCTTATTGCTGCCTGACATTTGAATTTCGGCAAACTGAACAGCAAGGTCCGGATCACCAAGCGGAGAAGGTGAGCCTGTGTGATGCAGCATTGTTTGATGCTCTTTGGAAGCGAGGAATGCGATCACATCAAACGCCTCATTCAGATGCTCACTGTTCGGATTAACACTCACTGCAAGAGGCGCGTAGTTTGGAGTAATATCCGGCTGGTCGGCCCAACCCGGAACTTTTACCATATCGAAGTTGAGCCCTTTGGTACCATGTAACCCACCTAAATTGGTAATGGATAGAATTGCCATTGCGGTTGTTTGGTTCTGGAAATACAAGTCTTCTTCCTTCTCTACATCCCAGTTTCCAGGGATACTGCGCAACTTATCAAGTAAATCGAAATATTTCTTGAACTTCGGTTCTTTGGAGAACAGCACTTCGCCCGACTGCGGATCCGTGCCGAGTACTGAAAGCTCCATAAAGGGCATCGATAAGCCATTTTTCGCTATTCCGTGGTACTTGACTCCATCTTTTTCTCCTGTCAGTTTCTTGGTCAGGTCAATAACTTCTTCCCAGGTAATTCCGTCCTTCGGATAAGAAACACCAAATTGATCGAAAATCGATTTGTTATAAAAAAGCGCTACCTGAACATCTTCCATAGGAAATCCCAATAAACGGTTTCCGCCATCAGGATCACGCACCCGCATCGATTCGAGCACACCCGGCCGGAATGCCGATAAGTCAACGTTCTTTTGCACCGCCAGATCATCCAGCGGATATAGTAACTCCATGTCCTTCAGAACTTCAAAGCCGCCGGTGGTCAATAGAATATCTGGATTTTCCTTCGCGGCGAACGTTTCCTCTAACTCTTGCTTGCCGACCCATTTGCTGATGAGTTCGATCTTGATGTTAGGGAACTTCTCTTCGACAAACGGCTTCACCCGCGCTTCAAACTCCCCACCCCAAGGCGCCATAAATTTTAACGTAATCTGCTCTTTCTTGGGTTCCGGTTCTGTCACGGCTGGTTTGTCTTGATCGTCCTGCTTCGGAGTATCACTCGCAGCAGCAGAATTTTGCTCTTTATTAGTTGATTGGTCCCCTTCGGAGCTTTTGCTTGAACATGCCGAAAACGATGCTACGAGTAACATTAAGATCAGGATCAATGAAAGCATTTTTACCGATTTCATAATATGTATCCCCTCACTATTCAAATGTTTCGGTCCACTTACTTATTTCCCAATTCCTTATAACGCTATAGTCATATTCGTACAATTTTCTTAATCGACCGTTAGAAACTTCGRCTCTTTCGTATCGGGAGTTATCACAGGAATATGCTGCGACATCGAATTATTTTCACATATCGAATCACCCCCTTAACCGTAAAATACTCTGATGAAGATTGCACAAATCATAAGAGTCAAGGTGAAACGGCTGTCGCCGTCCTTATGGTGGTGGCGCGTTTCATTCCGGAGAAATATAGAGAAAGTATGGTAAAATGATATACTTTCCTATATTTGAACCGATCCGAGGCTTCTTGAAAGCCCCGGTTTCATATGTTCTTATTCAACCAAACCGGTACGCTCGACACTCTCAACAAAATAGCGCTGCGCGAACAAGTAGATTAGTAGCGGAGGCAAAATAACAAGGAAACTTGCCCCCATCTTGATCGGTTCGGCCAAAAATTCTGGAAACCCGCCTGCTTCAATAAACGCCGTCAAGTTTTGATCGATATAGGAGATTTTCAGCGACAGCGGCATATTTTCGCTTGCTCCGAGAAACATTCTCGGATAATACGTGTCATTCCACGTCCATACGAATGAGAACAAGAACACGACAAGTATAGCCGGCTTGGCCAAAGGAAACATAACCCGTACATAAAACTTCAATGCATTAGCGCCATCAATACGCGCCGCTTCTTCCAATGCCTTCGGCTGCGTCAAGAAAAACTGGCGGAAAATGATGACAAATAACGCACCCTTCACCCCGAAACCGAACACGGAAGGCAAGATCATCGTAAGCAGATGCCCGTTCAATCCAAGCTCCGTATACGCCATAATTGTCGGCAAAATGATGACTTGCGGTGGTATGATGAATGCTGATATGACAAGGAAAAAAGCTGTTTTTTTGAACGGAACATCAAGTCTTGCGAGTGCATAACCCGCAAGTCCACACGCGATGCAATGCAGCACTGCCGCCGTTACCGCGATAAACAAACTGATGGCAAGCGATCTCGGGTAATCAAGCAGCTTCCATGCTTCGGCTACATGGCCCAAATAGATGGAAGTTGGAATCCACGTCACGGTCGGATCGATCAAATCTTTGATGCTCATAACCATTTTCACGAGCATTTTAATCATCGGGTTCATATAAATGTAAGAAGTTATGATTAATACGGAATACAATCCCAATTTAAAAATAAGACCTTGATTGAATTCTCTGCCAAGCACCAAATACCGAATCTTGCTCACGCCGCGTTTCGTCGTCCAATTTTGTTTGACGCGCGTCGCTAAATTCGCCTTCATCATCCGCTTCCTCCCCCTTATCCTCGATCTGCTTTTGCATGTTTCCGATTTATTCTGCCATATAGCAAAATGACGAATCCAAGGAATGCAATAATAATCAAGAAGTAAATCCATGCCATCGCGCTGTTATAACCGTAATTGCCCGTAGTGATTAGCGAAATAACAGGGTTAGACGGGAACGTAAACATATCCACTACCGTATAAATCAGGTTCAGCAAAATAAATGGCGACATTGCCGGAAGCGTTATTTTCCAGAATACTTCCCACGGCGTTGCACCATCAATGCGAGCAGACTCGTAAGCAGAGATCGAAATCGTCTGAAGTCCGGCAATAAACAATAAAATTTGTACCCCGGAATACCATAAGACCAGAACAAAATGATTCATGACTTGCTTTACCGGTTTTGCCCATGAATTATCCCCAAGGAACATATCGATATAACCACCAACATTAAATCGTTCAAGGAAACCGAGGCTGCCTTCGCCTTGATTCATAAACGACATTAAGACGGCGCCCGTAGAGAATATAACCGGCAAGAAAAAAATCGCACGGAATATAAATCGTCCCGGAAGCTTCTGATTCAGCATGATCGCGATCATTAAGGCAAAAATAACGATAACCGGCACCATGAGGACGACTTCTTGGAAATAAGGAATCAATTGGTCGTATAAAGCCGAGCTGTTGAATAAGATTTCTTGATAATATTTCAAGCCAACAAAATCGTAAACGATTCTTTTCGGTAAAATTTTAACTTGATGAAAGCTCATATAAAGCGAGAAGAGCAGTGGGAATCCTAAAAAAGCGATAAATCCGATCAACCACGGCGCCATAAACAGCGTTCCTTCCAGCTTGCGGGACGTCCTGGCGGAAAGTATCCGTTTTCCTGCCATGTTACGAACCTCCTTGGTTGACGATGTAATTTTTCGCCTCGACAACATGGCTACCGACCGTAACCTTCTTATTGTTATAATTCACAATAATTTGTTTGCCGTTGCTATATGTCGTTTCATAAACCCCGCTCATCAATTCACGATGCCCTGTAATGAACTTGTCCTGCACATCACCGAGCGCTTCTTCGTATTTCTTGTATTGCGATTCTATCTCTTGTATCCAGTCGCTATAATTCGTGCTGTAAAATCGTTGTAAATTTAACGATTTTAGCAATTCCTCGGACTGAGCATAGGTTACGACGAAAGATGGGACAGCGCCGTACTCTATGCCTTTCAAGAAGCTCTCCCTGTAGTCATCACTCAAGTTGGCATAATTGAACGAATAAGTCGTTAGGCCATGAAGGGCGATTTGAGCAAAAGGAACTACGCGATCGACAAACAAATCATAAGAATAGGTGGATGGCAGGTTGTCCAAATGACTGATATATGGCAATGTATACGCGTTGCCTTGTGCAACTTGTACATCGCCGAGCGCCTCTTTCGTTTGCTCAAACAACTGGACCTGAATTTGCTTGGATTGCTCTCTGGTCGACAAATATTTTTCGTTATAGTCAGTATTTAAGACACTTCCGATTCCTTGACCGAGGAGGTAGCCGTCGATCCCAAGCGACTTCGCTTCCTTCAGATCATCTACAAAAACTTTCTCCATAAATCGGGGACTGACAACCGTACCTCTCCTCTCGATAATAGAGGAGCCCAGATCACGCAGACCGTCCCTTTTTTTTCGGAATCTATCCTTGCTACCACTATTAAAGGTATAGGAAGTTGCGTCAAGGTACACCGAAAGACCCTCTGAATGCGCATATTCGGCAAACCTCTTCATCCCGTCGTTGCCGCCAAGTTTTTTCGGAACAGGGAAAGCGCCGCCGTATTCGCTATAGCCGTCGTTTTGCCACCCAAGATAGGAAATGTCCATATCCTTCACGCCAACCGCGAGCAAATCCTGTACGATCTTGGCGGCCTCTTCCGTTGTAGTCAGCGGCAAATAAGAGTCCCATAAAAATCCGTCTTCCGTATCGCCGCCAAGCAGATGAAGCTGTAGCTTCAAATTGGCATTCGTCAGCGGTTTCATCCGGTATTCCTGCATCAAATGTGTACGATAGCGTTCGGCGAGCGTAACGTAACTGATCTCTTGGTTATTTTGTTCATCGATGAAGTAATAACGAGTCGCCCGATCCGACTTCGTAATAGCGGTACTATAAGTCAAATAGCCGTTAAGCCTCTTCGTATCGGTCGGCTGGAAAAACTTAAACCGGTATTGGTACTCGGGCGTCGCCCAATTGTATTGGCTGAACGAGCCTGAAGGCGCCGCAACAATGTTTGCATACTCTTCGCCTTCGGCAATGACGCCGAGTACCGCTTGTTTATTCGATTTCACCCCGAAAACCGGCAATGAAACCGGATTGCGGTCGGACATCGTGTTGCGGTTGCTGTATGCCCAGTCATCACCGTATGTGCGTTCCGAATATAGGTTCTGCGTACCCATGCGATGTTTTTTAAAGTCGAGCAGCACACCCGGACCGTCCGGAACAAACAAGAAGCCATCCTCATTATCGGACGTCTGCGCGCCCAGAAACGGAAATAAACGAATGGACGCCAGTCTGGCCTTCGGATCCTTCATATCTTTCGGGTACACCTTTTCATCAACTAAGCCATCCGCCAATATTTTCGTTTCGACGAAATCTTCACCGAGCTTCACTTCTACCGGAATAATGAAGCCGATATCTGGCATCTCATAACGGATTTTGAAACCGCTGTCCGTTTTTTCAAACTGTGAGACCGCCCCTCCTTGCGCAATTAAGTTCGATTCGATAAGCAAATCTTTGCGTGTATTGAACTCTAAATAACGGAACATAAAAGGAGAACCCAGATGAACTTTCCACGCATCTGTATTCAGCTCATCCTGCCAATTTTTCGAGTTCGGGAAGGAACGCCATATTTCTCCTGTTTGTTTACTTGTTACCGTAAAGTGTCCGGAGGTTGGGTCGACTTTGAGCTGCAGCCTTTCATTCTCGGCAATGGACTGGAACCGGGTTTCGTCTGGCAAGCTTCCGCTTTGTTTGGAAGCCGAGGCTATACGAACGCTAGACTTTGCCTTTGCGATCCGATCTGTAGAATCGGACTTTGCATAGATGAAGCTGCTGAGCATCGACGCGGATAAGATGCCGATCGCAGCGAATATTAGTAGTTTACCGGAGCGGAACAAGTGCATCACATCGACACCTCCTGATAAATGGTATAAACAAAGCTGAAAAATTCAGACAACAATCCGAACAAGATGAATATGACGACCCATAAGATAATCATCGTTAAGAACGTAAGCAAAATATTGACTACCGTTTCTCCGACACCATAGTTTTGCAGCGCCTGGATATTCCAGAAAAATAATAGYCCGCACCACAGCATCATTCCTGTCCCGATTGAGCCGTAAATCGACACTTCGCTAAGCGTAAATATATTTGAGAGGGCTGCCAGCGGTAGCCCCAGCAATACGACTGGAACTAACGAATATGAGCTTCCAACGAATACGTCCTTAAACCGTGCTTCTCCTTGCCGGATTGAACCGATCAAATAATTGCAAACGACCCAAGACAGCCACGTTGCCAAGAAGATCGTCAGCGTAGACGTCGAACCTTTGGCATAAACCGGAACCGGATTGAATGTAAAGCTTGTATAATACGACTTCACAAGAATCGTTCCGATCGTTAACAATAAAATGATGATGGCGCTCGTATAACCGCCTTTACTCAGAAAACGCAAATCGGCAAAGCCGTCCAGCGGATGCTTCAAAATATAAAACGCATGCTTCGCCTGCTGGTACCCTGTCTGGCGTTTCAGCCTGCTCATTTTCGGGATGACGCGGAACTTGAATTTTTTCTTCAAGAAAAAGAAAAGCCGTAACAAGATAACCGCGACAATCAAGCTGTTAGCGAGTGTGGAGAAGTTTGCTTGGAACCACTGCAAGCGAATTTGCCAGAATGAATCGGAGTATCCTGCACCATCGCCTGCAAGTTTAAACACATCCCTCGAGAGCTCATATTCGCCGCGGAAAAATGCAGCCTGGGCGAGTCCTTTATAGGCCGGAGAGAAGTGCGCGTTCAACTTCAGCACGTTGTCCCAATGTTTCTCCGCCTCCGAATATTTCCCTTCCTGCATCAGATTGTAAGCTTCATGAACTGCTGCGCCAAACTCGGTTGGTTCAAACACCTGGATGAGATTAAGCGCTTCGTCCAAAACATAAAGCTGACCTTTCGAATTGGTTTCTACCGAAACCGGAGCAGTCGTCAATCCGACAAGCGATTTTCCAACGACGGACCGTCCACTCCAATAGAAAAGCAAACTTCCGTTTGCATCATATTGGGAAATGATGTTCCGCGATTTATCAATAATCACCACGTTGCCGTTGCTGTCCACGGAAGCGTCCGTAATATCTGAAACCAGTTTGTCATCCTTTTTGTCCAGGTCGGTGAAAGATATCATATTTTTGTTGAACTTGATATCTTTCCATACGTTCTCTCCGCGAATGTTCATTTTTTTGATTTGTTCTGTTTCGGAACCGGAAACCGTATAGATGAAGCCTCGCGCATCGATATCGATGTTGCGGATCGAAACGGGCAGCAATCGCACTTGCCGACTTAACTGTTCCTTCGTATAAAACTGTCTGCGAATGATATCCATTGGAGTGACTTCTGTTTTATTCGTTCCGAAAAATTTATCGAATTTGCCTTCCGGGTTGAATTGGATGACGCCGTTATAGCTTCCTTTGGATACGACGTATATAAATCCGCGTTGGTCGATAACCATATTCGTCGGCTCGTAAACAAACGCTTCATTCACATACCTAGATTCCGGACGGCCTATTTCTCTTATCCATTCACCATGGCTGTTCAATTGGACAACCCGCTTGTTTCCCGTATCGGCGATATAGATATCTCCGTTCTCGGCAACAAATACACCTTGTGGCTGCTTCAGTGGACTTTCAGGCACGGTGATGATCTTGATAAGCTCTCCTTGCTCATTGAGATGAACAATTCGATTGTTGTCCGTATCGGCAATATACATATCATCGCCAGGCGCAATAAACAGATCCTGCGGTCGCTGCAGCGTTGTATACTCGACCTCGCCCTTATCACCCACGATTGGAATCTCATGCGCCAGAACGCCAGCCGGAGTATAGGCGGGTTGAGTCATTATCGTACGCCCGTAGCTGTTTTTCGTAAACGTTCGATAAGGCACATCGGCGAACGCTTCCATCGGGGATACTGTCAAAGAAATTAGAAAGACGAGCCAAAGCGAAAATTTACATTTGCCAAGATACTTGTACATAGCGTTACCTCCGTTCTCCTCTGCTTATTTAATCCCCGAATGCGCCATCGTCGCGATGACTTTTCGCTGGGAAATGATAAATACGACCAGAGGCGGGATAAACATGACCAATGCCCCAGCTGCAGCGGCTCCCTGTCTGGCTACAGAATTGGCAAGACCGGATGTTAATGTGCCCATATAGAACGGTAGCGTTTTCATCGCGTCTTCCTGCATGAACAAGGCTGATGTCTCCGTATTTCCCCACGCGGATTGAAAAGCTAGAATGGAAATCGTTGCAATTGCCGGATTGACGAGTGGGATCACGATACGCAAAAAAATGGTAAATTCTCGTGCACCGTCAATTTTGGCTGCTTCCATTAAGTCGCTCGGAATCTGGTCCATGAACTGTTTCAACAGGAACACACCGACTGGCAAAGCGACTAACGGCAGCACGTGACCAAGGTATGTATTCATAATGCCTAGGCTTTGGATCACGATAAAACGAGGGATCGCAACCGCCTCCGTTGCGAAAAGCAAAGCCAGCATAATAAGACCCAATACGATTTTCGATCCTGGAAACGGATGCTTCGACAGCGGGTAAGCGCACATCGCTCCAGTGACGACCATCGCAACGGTAGAAAGAAATGTTACTACGATGCTGTTAAATATATACCGGGAAACCGGAACAATGGTGGATTCAGATAAGGCAAGCAATTCCGAAAAATTGCTACTGGTAGGCTCCCTGACAAGAAAAGTCGGCGGAAATAGAAACAACTCATGTAACGGCTTGAACGCATGATTGAAAAGGTATACGAGCGGAAGAAGCATGAATACTGCAAGTGGCAACAATACAATGGCGATCCAGATCTGCGCTCGCTCAAGCAATCTTATCGCAATCACGAAATCATCCCACTTGATTGTTAATCTTCGCTTCAACACAATCAAACGATTTCCCTGC